>CAYGMR010000256.1:0-8480 GCA_964350725.1 uncultured Ardenticatenaceae bacterium
GGCGGTCGTCGATGCGTTCCAACATTGGGTTTATACACATCCAGAAACGGCCGTGGATGCAGCGGCATGTGATGCTGAATGGGATGCGCTATGGGCACGTTTCATGAGCGGTGTCGATTGGTCAGGCTTGGAGGCCGCGCGAATGTCAGGTTGGCATCGCAAACTGCACATTTTCCAGGTGCCGTTTTATTACATTGAATATGGTATGGCCGAAGTGGGTGCGTTGCAGGTGTGGCGCAATGGATTGCGTGATCAAGCAACGGCCGTTGCTGATTATCGCCGTGCGCTGGCCTTGGGTGGCACCAAAACCTTGCCAGAACTGTTTGCGGCTGCCGGTGCTGAATTCCGCTTTGATACACCCATGTTGACAGATTTGGTCACTTTACTAGAGACACGTATTAGCGAACTTGAAGCAACTTTAGAGAATTAGGAAAGTTACACGGAAAATAGCTGCACGGAATTTCACAGAGAACAAAGGGAGAGAGAATAAAAGCTCCCAAATCTCCGTGAAGCTCCGTGCCTTCTCTATGATCTCCGTGTAACTGCTTTGAATAATATGGCAATTGATTTTTCTTTTGAGATAGATGCGGTTGATCCGGGGAGTGGGGGGCGCAACGGCCGTTTCCACACACCACACGGCAGCATCGAAACCCCCGTATTTGCGCCTGTCGGCACACAAGCAACGGTTAAAGCGATGCGTCCATCAGATTTGCAGGCGATGGGTGCTAACCTCATCCTCAGTAACACCTATCATCTCTACTTGCGACCCGGCGACAAAATTGTGGCTGAGATGGGCGGCTTGCACAGCTTCATGGGCTGGCATGGCCCCATCCTCACTGACAGTGGTGGCTTTCAGGTTTTCAGCCTCAGCGATACGCGCAAAATTGATGCCGACGGTGTCACTTTCAAATCCCATCTTGATGGTTCCAAACATCGGTTCACGCCTGAAAAGAGCATTGCCATCCAAGAGAATCTTGGTGCCGACATCATCATGATGTTTGATGAATGTCCGCCACCCAACGAACGGGCCTACGTCGAAAAATCGCTTACGCGCACGCATCCCTGGGCTAAACGTTGTGTAGCTGCCAAAACACGCTCAGACCAAGCTTTATTTGGTATTGTGCAGGGCGGCAAATTCCAAGATTTGCGTGTCGCGAGCGCCCAATTCCTCATGGATTTGGATTTGCCCGGTTATGCGATTGGCGGTCTGGCGGTGGGCGAAACCAAGCCAGAAATGCATCAAGTGTTGGATTGGCTCGATCCGGTGCTGCCAAAAGATAAACCGCGTTATTTGATGGGTGTCGGTGCGCCCGAAGATTTGGTGAATGGTGTATTGCGTGGCATCGATATTTTTGATTGTGTTTTGCCCACACGTTTAGCGCGGCATGGCTCTGCCTTTGTGAAAGGTGGGCGGCTGAATCTACGCAACAAACAATTTGAACGCGACAGCGCACCCATAACTTCTGATTGCGGATGTTATACCTGTACCCATTTTAGCCGCGCTTATTTGCGAAATCTTGGCCCATATTTTGCTCTCAACCCACAATATTCACTTTTTGCTCACGCTGATGGACGACATGCGCAAGGCAATTCGCAAGGGGAGTTTGCGAGAATTTGCGCATGACTTTTTACGTCATTATCCTGAGGAGTAAATAATGAATATTTTGGAAGCGATTTTTTTGGGATTTATTCAGGGTGCGACTGAATTTTTACCCATCTCAAGTTCTGGGCATCTGGTTTTAATTCCCGCCATTTTTGGTTTGTCCCAACCAAATTTATCTTTGATTGCGATCGCCCATCTGGGTACTTTATTGGCGGTGTTAATCTATTTTTGGCATGATTTATGGGCAATTTTGATCGCTGTTCTGCAAGGATTACGCGATCGTGATCCAATGGGGAGCAGTGATTCACGTTTGGGTTGGTATATTGTCGTTGGCTCAATACCGGCGGCGGTTATTGGCTTGTTGTTTGCGGATTTTTTTGAAGAGGTTTTTGGATCACCGCAGATCGCAGCATTCTTTTTGTTGATAACGGCCGTTCTGCTCGTGTTTGGTGAGCGCGTGTTAACCGGCGTGAAGAGCATCGCGCAAATGAATTGGCCGGATGCAATTATCGTTGGTTTAACGCAAACAATGGCTTTATTCCCAGGCGTTTCGCGTAGTGGTAGCACGATTGCGGCTGGTTTGTGGCGTGGATTGGACCGTGAATCAGCGGCCCGCTACAGTTTCCTATTAGGTGTACCGGCGATTTTGGGCGCTGGTTTATTATCTGTTTTTGATATTATCTCTGCTGGCAACATCGGCCCACAACTACCGATTTATATAGCCACATTTTTGACGGCGGCTGTTGTTGGTTATGCTTGTATTGCCTTTTTGTTAAGATGGCTGCGTAATCACAGCTTCTATGTCTTTGCAATTTACTGTGCTTTATTGGGCGGCGGTTATTTGTTGTATTCCTTTTTGTCATGAGAAAGGTCTGGGGGATGTTGTTGGTTTTTTTATTGGCAACGGTCGTTGTAGCAGCTGCCACTGCTTGCCAACCAGAACCTGCACCGCCACCAACAGTTCCAACGCTAGACCCGCCAACCACACTGCGAATTGGCCTCACTGACAGCGCATACTTCATACCAGATTTAGTAAGCCGTTCTTTTTCTGAGTATAACGACCAGATTAAACTCCAATTCGTACTGGCCAATGACACCGCTCTATTAGCTGACCTACAGCATGAGCAATTAGATGCAATCCTCATCAACCATTTGCCCGCAGGAAGTGAATTTTATTTCAATCCGCTTGCCTTGGATGGGTTGGTGTTGTTTGTGCATCCCGATAATCCAGTGACAGATTTATCATTAGCCTCGATACAAGCTGTTTTCAATGGTAAAATTGATAACTGGTCGCAGCTGGGTGGCGTGGATGCACCTATTCACCTGATTAGTCGTGAAGCGGGTTCCGGTGCGCGTGAACTATTCACACAGCGGGTTTTGGCGCGCACACCCCTTGCTATCAATGCGCAGATTGTTGCTGATGAAACGGCCGTTCAACACATAATTGCCACCGATTCACTCGCCATCGGATATGGCATGGCTGGCGGCATTGATGCCATCCAACCCACCACAATAGCTGGAATTGCAGCCACAACGACCGAATTAGCGAACCAAACTTATCCGTTGAGTGTGCCGCTTTATTTTGTGGCCAAGGCCGAACCCCAAGACGAATTACGGACGTTCTTGGGCTGGTTACAATCGGAAATGGGGCAGTCTGTTTTAGGTCAACGCTACGGCCGTATTCGCTAAAATCTAACAAAATTTAGTGGCAAAGTGCAAGATGGTAGGGTCGCCAAGGTAAAGCCCTTTTACATTGCCCCTCTGCTGCTTTTCAACGCTGTAACCCAAAAATTTGCCTTACAACCCCAAAGAATGATACGATCACACTGCCAAGTCAGCTGGGTGATCGCGGTTTCATTGTGTGAAACTGAGGAAAGTCCGCACTCCACAGAGCACGGTGCCGGCTAACGGCCGGGCGGAAAACCCGACGGCAAGTGCAACAGAGAGGTGTATTGTTGGTCAAGGATTTCCTTGATCGGCGAGGGTGAAACGGTGGTGTAAGAGACCACCGGCGGTGGCAGTAATGTCACTGGCCAGGCAAACCCCACCGGGAGCAAGACCAAGCAGGGCGCAAGCTGCCTAGCAGCTACGGGGCTGCTCGTACCGTTAATGACGCCTGGGTCGGTTGCAAGAGGTTGTCAGTAATGGCAATCCTAGATAGATGATCACCAGTTTATCGGTTATAAACCGATGGACTACAGAATGCGGCTTATAGGCTGACTTGGCACATCTAAGTAAGTGTTCAAAAATGAATTAGCGATTCTTTAGACGAAGGACGGAAGACAAAAGATTGACATAGCTGTCTTCTGTCCTCTGTCAAGGCGCTAAGTTGTTAACGGGCAATCACTAATCTATTGAGGTAATAGATGACAATCACTGTCTTATTTGTCTGCCTAGGAAATATATGTCGTTCGCCAATGGCGGAGGCTGTATTTCAGAAAATGGTCGACGATGTCGGATTATCTGACAAAATTAGTGTGGATTCTGCAGGTACGGGTGCGTGGCATGTTGGTGAGCGTCCCCATCCCGGTACCCGTAGCGTGTTAAAGCGACATGGTATCAGTTGTAACGGCCGTGCACGCATGGTGAGTTCTGCAGATATGGCGGATCCCAACAGTTATATCATCGCCATGTCTACGAATAACTTGGATGATTTGTTGCACCGGTTTAACACGCATCAAAACCTTTATAGATTATTGGATTTTGCACCTGAGGCAAAGGTGTGTGATGTGCCGGACCCATATTACGAAAACAATTTTGAATATGTGTTCGAGCTTGTTTCAGAAGGCTGTCGCGGCCTATTAGCAACGATCCGACAGGATGAGGGTTTATAAATTTTGAAGGCGATAAAGTACGCGGATTTATTATGATGAATAACAAAAATATGAATTCAGCTGCGTCCTTTATACACAGGAGATAAACGATTATGGGATCTGGACAAGATCATGAGATTATTGTGGTTGGCGCAGGGCCAGCCGGCGCAACCACAGCCACAATGTTAGCCCAAAAGGGTCACGATGTATTATTGTTAGATCGGGAAGAATTTCCCCGTGATAAAACTTGTGGCGATGCCGTACCTGCTGGGGCAATTGCACGTCTGAAAGAATTAGGGATGGCCGACAAAATTCAGAACGAAGAAGATGCAGGCCATTTTTATCCGCTTACGCAGTTACGTCTGGTATCGCCTAAAGGCAAGGTGCTTGTGGCACCTTTCTCAGAGAATTTGGAAGGTGATTCGTATGTGGCCCCGCGTATTTATTTTGACGCAATGATTAAAGAACACGCGGTTGAATCAGGGGCTAAGTTTCGTAAAGCGACAGTGAAAGGGCCAATTGTCGAAAACGGCCGTGTTGTGGGGGTGAACGCGCAATTTAATGGGCATGTAGAGTCTGTGCGTGCCAAAATGGTTGTTGGCGCCGACGGCGTGACGTCAACCATCACACGTGCTTTACGGCCAGATGAAAACAAACATATCGATCACCATCGTGCTGTGGCTTTGCGGGCATATATTGAAGATTTAGAGGAATTCCCCCATGAGGTTGAGTTTTATCTTTATGACGATATTTTGCCCGGTTATGCGTGGATTTTCCCGCTTGGCAATGATAGAGCCAATATTGGACTGGGGATGCGTTTGGATCATTTTCGGGATGTTAAAGGTAATTTGAAAAACTTGTTACAACAATTTTTAAATATGCCTGACATTAAAAAGAGATTGAAAAATGGCGGTCAATTACGCGATGTGGCTATCTGGCAGCTAAATTTTGGCAGTCAAAAACATCTACAACACACATTTGATGGTGCGATTTTGGTTGGTGATGCAGCCGGTTTTATTAACCCGCTGACGGGTGGTGGCATACACAACTCGATCATCTCTGCAAGCATTGCCAGCGAAACGATCCATAATGCGTTGTTGCAGGGGGACACGTCACGGGATAATCTTAAAATTTATGAAAAAGAAGTAAATGATGAGATGTGGGACGGTATGAAACGTGCTTACTTTATTCAAAGATGGGTATTGAAGTTTCCATGGATCGTTGATATGTTAGTGAGTCGTGTTGGTGCAAACAGTGCCCTAGCACAGACATTTTTGTCTAAGTTGTAGTATATAAAAACAAGCAATTTTCTCTTTGCAGAACGAGGGTTGAGCATATCTAAGCCCGCCTTCGACAGCTCAGGCTTTACTGTGAATTAAATTGACTTGCTGAATATGCTCCCAAAAAGAAAGCCCACTATTGTGGGCTTTTTTTGTGTGGAAAATGAATCGTCTTTTAAATTTATTATTGACGGAATGTTCTTACATTACTGGCTTGCGGCCCTTTGCCACGATCCACTAATTCGTATTCCACGCGGTCGCCTTCGAAAAGATTTTTGTACCCTTCACCTGTGATGGCTGAGTAATGGACAAATACCTCCCTATCACCGTTGTCGGGAAATATAAACCCGAACCCTTTCAACCGACTAAACCATTTCACTATACCTGTTTCCCGCATGTTGCTGTTACCTCCACGTCGCTTGGGATTAATTATTTGTTGTTCGGGCTTTTTGGGAATTCGTGGTGTTTGTTTTGACGTAGTGTATAGACCATAGCTTTTTCTGAACTACGCATTACGCACTACTTGACGTCAACCCCGCAAATTCTGGTTAACCCATTGTTTGTTACTAGAGAAAAAATAGATAAGAAGCACCATTCGATAAAACTCAAAGAATGGTGCTTTTTCTATTTACAAATCCAATACATCGTTGTCTGTTCGTTTCCGATACATCTAAAGCTTTACCAATACAATATGTATGCAGCTAAGTAAAAGTTTAACGATTTTGAGGTGAAAATGAATTAAGAGACCGTGAAAAATATTTGATTGGGGAAAATTAACGTGGTTGTTTGAGGATGGCTTGCGCAAGTATCTGCCGCACGCCAGTATCGTGGAAGCCAACTGCTTGGGCTAGTTGGCGCGAGGCATGATTGTTGGCAGAAATGACATAGAGAGGCGTACGGCCGTTGCTTAACAAATAGTTAGCCATGGCTGAAACAACACTGCGTCCCCAACCCTGGCGTCGAAAAGCGGGATTGGTATTGACGACAATGTCGCCCCACTGCGGCGGTTGCCAATTTAACGCGGCTGAGGCACCGACTTGATTGTCGTTTGCTTGTGATCGAATGACGAAACGTGGTAATCCGTTTGGCCCGCTGCTCTCTGTGACTAGCACATTGATGATCGGTTCATAATCTGCAGCATTGAGCTGAAACAAGTGCAACTCCTCAACCGTTTGCATATCAAAAAATGCTTGCAAAGTAGGCAGGTAGGATTCAGGAGCGTGGAGGATAACGGCCGTTCCTGCTGGCAGTCCCGCATAGATCAAATCAGGTATGGCCGTGATGTCGTCTTTTGGGAGCCGTAAGGTGACGAGTGGACGGAATAAGTCGATGCCGGTGCGTGAGATGGCTATATAGCCAGTGGCGCGTGCAGCATCTGGCGGATACGTGACCAAGTGGGTTTTACCCGCCGCGTGATGGAAGGCATAATAAGCGGCAAGGGCATCTGCGGGATCATTTTCGTTGAGTAACGGCCGTATGGCCTGTTGTTTGTCGTTTGTTGTCATTTGAAATTAAACTATTGCGTAGGACGTATTGCGCAATTCAATCCATTCTACGCAATACGTCTTACTTATATCATTGGAAACCTTACTCTAGCAAAGTTACCGCATCAAGCGCAATGTGGATAGCTTGTGAAACGGCCGTTTTTACCTGTTCACGGTGTGGTTGATAACCTTGCATACTTTCCGCGGCTTGCAGCACATTGCCGTCTACGGCCAAAATAGCGGCTGTTTGCACCTGGCGCAGGGCTCCAACGATGAATAAGGCGGCGCATTCCATTTCAACAGCCAGGACATGTGCCTTAGAGAGCACTTTATAATCAGGTATGTCCCATGTTGAAACACCCGCATAAAAATTGTCGCGCGTGAGGACGATGCCGCTGGCTGCTGTGGTTTGGTGCTGAACGGCCGTTGCTTTTAAGGCCGTTGTCAGTTCCATATTTGCCACAGCAGGATAACCAATAGGTACAGTTTCGCGCCCATAACCCGTATTTTGCACAGCGGCCGTTGCAATCACAAGCGAACCCGGTTGTAGATCCGCCCGGAAACCGCCACAGGTGCCCACGCGAATAATGCGTTTGGCACCGGCTGCAATCAGCTCTTCAAACGCGATGGCAGCGCCGGGTGCGCCGATGCCATGTGAGCAGACCGTGACTTTTTGGCCTTTATGTTGGCCATTGAACGCATAATATTCGCGCTGTTGGCTCAGTGTCGTGGCATTGTCCAGAAAACCAGCGATTTGCTGGGCGCGTGCTGGATCGCCGCAAACCAACACCACGTCACTAACTTTGCCAACAGGTAATCCAGTTATGGGCAAAATATCCATTTGGGCAAATATCCATTTTATTGGAAATCGAGTGCTTTAGGCTTGTTACCTAAAATCGCTTCGATTTTTTCCATGACATCAGCGGTTAGTTGCTCGACAACTTCCAAAGCTTGCATATTTTCTCGCACTTGTTCAACGCGTGATGCGCCAGTGATGACAGTGCTGACATTGGGGTTTTTCAAAGTCCAGGCAATGGCCATGCGTGCCATGGTTGTGTTTAGTTCTGCCGCGATTTCAGACAGCTCGCGAACTTTTGCGATGCGCTGCTGCCCTTCTTCGCTCTTGAACATGTCACGTAACCATTCATAACCGGGCAAATGGATGCGTGAATCATCTGGCAGGCCATCATTATATTTACCGGTGAGCAAGCCAGAGGCCAGGGGTGACCAGATGGTTGTGCCCAAACCGATTTTGTCATAGAGACGGCCGTATTCAACTTCAAAGCGTTGGCGATGGAAC
>CAYGMR010000257.1:0-8476 GCA_964350725.1 uncultured Ardenticatenaceae bacterium
GTAGCTAGATAGTCAAAAACACGAAAATTTACTGGAGGTACACATCGAATGAATATTGAGCTACAAGAAACAGAGAAAAAGGATCTAAGGCAACATCTGGTCATCGTTACTGCTCTATTGTTATTGTTAATCGGCCCCCTGTTTGGCCCGATAACGACATTTTTAGGCGACCAGTTTGAAATTGAAACGGCCGTATTCTTCTTACTACTTAGCTTTATCGTTGCCTTTACCATTATCTTAGCTATTATTTTTCGTTTTAAAGAGAATCGCGAATTTTCATGGCGTGAACAGTTGAGCAGATTGGGATGGGGACGGCCGTCGCGACTGTCCGCAAATATTGTGGGCGCATTGGTCGGTTTGGCTTGGGGGGTAACTTGCACCCCACCTCCTGAATACTTTGAATTGGTCTGTTTGGCTTGGGGGGCATTGTCCCTGACGAGCATACTCCAGTTCCAACCTGACACCGCCATCGCCGCAATCAGCCCGTTCCGCTTGGTGGCGGTGGTGCTGGCGGTTGTGGGTACGATAATGGAAGACCTCATTACACGCGGCTACATGATGAATGGACTTAAGCAGCTCAAAGTTCCTGCTTGGGGACAGCTATTCCTATCGGCGCTACTCTTTGCCCTCTATCATGCTTTATGGTCCTTCAACATCATAAGCTTTATTTTTAGCCTGCTTTATGGTTTGATTTTGTCTGGTCTTTTCCTGTGGGGTAAACGCAGTTTGACGCCGGTCATTCTAGCCCATGCCTTGGCTGTACTGATTAGCGAACCGTTTTCCAGTATGCTTATTTTCTTAGCACCAGGTGGCTAAATTTTGGCCTAATACAGTTTTGAATGCTGGCAACGCAATAGAAACCGGGTTTTTGTAAAAACCCGGTTTCTTGTCGTTTAGGTTAGCTTCCCGAAACAAGGGCGAAGTCAAACTCCCCCAAACGTTGGCTGTTGGCCGATTCACCACAATTGCCAACAGCGCGGATGATGTAGGTATGGTTGCTGGCAGTGTCGCCAGCCGCACCGGGATCGGTCCAAATGCTGCTCACACCAAGCGCATAAGCAGCGCCAGGATCAAAGTATGGATCATTGACGGCGCGGTATACGTTGGCGGTGCCACCAGTCCAGTTTAGGTCGATGTCCCCGGTGCTGGTGGCGATGCCTGGGGCAGTGACTGCCGCCGTGGCACATTGCCAAAACCCGCCATTGAGCGTGAAGTCACCTCCGGAAAGGTTACCTGCATCGGGCTGGCCGATGGTGCCGCTTAAGGCGAAAGGCCCCCCGCTGCTATCACCCCCGCCGCCGTCGACCGTTGACCAACTGAGGTCAAAACCACCACCGGTTTGGGCGGAAATGAGTACGGCCGTTGCCAATACAAGGATCAGCAGGCTTAGAATAAACAAACCCTTTTTCATGCTGTCCTCCTATGGACAATTGACAATGCCAAAATTGGCATCGTAGATATTAAAGCAAGTGGCACCGGCGGTAATTGGACCGGCAAGCGCGGACTTCGGAGGTGATAACACCACTAGCCCGCACCGTGCCATCTGTGATCGTGAATGTATTGCCACCTAAGCCGCGCAGGATAGTTATTTCTTCGCTGCTGCCTTCAATATCGACGTAAGATTCCAAATCAACAGTGCTGGTATAGACCCCTGGGGCCACGCGAATCAGGTAACGCTCATTGGCCGTAGCGGTGATGTTATTCAAAGCATCTTGCACGCTGGTGTAGTTGCCACCCGATTTAGCGACATTGACCACATTAATCACTTTACACGAATTTGGATGGTTTCAATGCTTAAAATTCGTGCAATTCGTGGCGAAAGAAGCCTATAAGAACGAGTATGCAAACGCCCTGAGGCGAATTATGCCAGCCGGGGGATTTGGTTGGCAAGGGGTTTTGAGGGTTATTTTGGTGGGGAGCAACGGCCGTTGCCCTCCTGAAAGAAACCGAGTTTTTAAAAAAGAAAAGCAAAAACCCAGTTTGAGCTGTCAACTGACAGGCACAATTCCGAAATCGAATTCAGCTAAACGTTGGCTATTGGATGATTCGCAACATTTGACTAAGAGACGATATGAGTGTGTTTAGGGTTAATCATAGCCCACAACCTACTGATTCATATATTAATGGGAGAACATGTTTGAAAAAAGCATAGGTAGCCACAGCAACCATAACTAACCCTATCACTCCCCCTAAGCATCCTACACTTAATTTGAATCCACTTGGGCCATCCTTTTGCGTAGGTTTTAAAAAAAACGCCGTAATTAACTTTACGAGTGAAATTATTAAAGCAAAATACCCAGCAGTAACCAGAACAAAAATAATCCCCCCAACAAAACCTTTCCAGAAAATAGTATCGGCAAGTGGGCAACTGTTTTCGAACGCCTGATTCCAAATGTAAACAAATGTTGACATAGGTTCCTCCCGACCATACGCAACAACTAGCTTTAACTAAAAACAACAGCGCTATTCTACCACGTTTGGTATTGTTTTTTGTTGATTCCTTTACAGGGATTTGATTTCTGTGCCTTAAGCTCCCCTTAAGGTAAAGACAATTTGCCTTTAAAGCGCCAGACCCCTTGTATGCCGTATGCTAGTGCCACATCAAATAACAACACCGCAGCAACTTGTTTAACAAAAATTATCTTGACTTTAGGAGATTTAGCACTCATGAAAAAATTTATAGCTAGTTTATTTGTAATCGTGGCCATGGTCACTGTATTTGCTGTCACAACCGGCAGCGCAGGCGCAGCCCCCGCGCAAGCGGGCAAAGTTGGCCCGTATGAAGGTGTTTTTAATGGCACGCTTACTGCTGATAATGGCACGAAAGCACCCATCACCTTGAATTTGACCCATCGCGGCAGTGTGGTGGATGGCACCGTTTTTATTGGTAAAGGATTGAATATTGATGCTGGTATTTGTGGGGCGACGGCGATTCCAGAAACGGCCGTTAATGCCACCGGCAACACATCAGCTAAAAATCCGAAATACTTGAGCGCCAGTTCATCTTTTGATGTGAGTGGCATTGATGTAACAGTCGATTTAGAGAGTGTTGTCCAGGGCGACAAGCTCAGCACTGAAGCCAAAATTGACTTGCCCTGGTTATGTGGAGGCGACCCGGTCTTAACGGGCACACTCTACAAGGCATAGCCTACATAAAGTAGGGCCTTCATATTGAAGGCGAGAGGAAGGAAGGAAAAACTGCCGCAGCCGCCCGGCTGCGGCAGTTTAGACGCCAACCGACTACTTAACTAATTGATAAAAGACTTAATGACTAATTTGGAGAACTTCCTATGTTAAACATGACATCCATTCGTGACCTGAACAGTCAGGTAAAAGATGAAGCAATTTTTATTCAAGATTTATTGGCAGAAATTAACAAAGTAATGGTAGGGCAAGAACAACTCGTTGAGCGCGTTCTGATTGCCTTATTAGCTGATGGGCATATTTTGCTCGAAGGTGTGCCAGGTTTGGCCAAAACCTTATTGATCAAAACAACATCAGAAGCGATTCAGGCTGATTTTGCCCGTATCCAGTTTACACCAGACTTGTTACCGGCCGACCTCGTCGGCACGCAAATTTACAATCCACGCACCAGCGAATTCAGTGTGCATCAAGGGCCGCTGTTTTCTAACCTGGTATTGGCTGACGAAATCAACCGTGCGCCGGCGAAAGTGCAGAGTGCTTTGTTAGAAGCGATGCAGGAACGTCAAATCACGATTGGTGACACGACCTACAAAATGGCTGATCTGTTCTTGGTGATGGCGACACAGAATCCCATCGAACAAGAAGGCACCTACCCGCTGCCTGAAGCGCAGGTAGACCGCTTTATGCTCAAAGCGAAGGTGGATTATCCCACACGCTCTGAAGAACGTTTGATTATCGACCGCATGACGGCCGCAACCATGCCAACCGTGAACCCGGTCGTGACACCACAAGACATTTTACGTGCCCGTGAGTTGGTGCGTGAGATTTATGTGGATGACAAGATTAAAGAGTATGTGTTGGATTTGGTGTTGACCACACGCAATCCGGGCACAAATGGGTTGAGTGACCTTAACAATCTAATCGACTTTGGTGCTTCACCACGTGCCAGCATCAGCTTGATTATGGCGGCGCGTGCCCACGCTTTCTTGAAAGGACGTGGCTTTGTGACCCCGGAAGATATCAAACAGTTGGCGCCGGATGTTTTGCGCCACCGTGTAATTACTACCTACGAAGCCGAAGCTGAAAATATTAGCAGTGACCAAATTATTCAACGAATTTTAGACCACACAGATGTACCTTAATGGTGGAATGTGGAATGCGGAATGCGGAACGAAGATGAGTATCCGCAATCCGCATTCCGAACTCCGCATTGGAGACTGTTATGTTAACGAATGAGTTAATGCAAAAGATTCGTCGCATCGAAATTCGGACGCGGCGCTTGGTGAATGATAGTTTTGCTGGTGAGTATCATTCTGTGTTTAAGGGTCGTGGTATGGCGTTTGATGAAGTACGGCCGTATCAAGCTGGTGACGAAATCCGCACAATCGACTGGAATGTGACCGCCCGAACCGGCGAACCCCATGTGAAACAGTATGTCGAAGAACGTGAATTGTCGGTCATGCTGGTCGTGGATGCGTCTGCCTCCGAGAATTTTGGTTCAGTGAATCGGTTTAAAAGGGAGCTGGCGGCTGAGTTAACGGCCGTACTTTCCTTCGCAGCCACAACCAACAACGACAAAGTGGGTTTGCTCATTTTCACTGACCAGATCGAACTGTTCATTCCGCCGCGCAAAGGACGTAAACATGTCTTGCGCCTGATTCGTGAACTGCTCGCTTTCGAACCCCAAAGCACAGGCACCGACATCAAAATGGCGCTCGACAAAGTCAATCAAATCCTGAAACGGCGCAGTATCGTTTTTCTCGTCTCTGACTTCATGGCTGACCCAGCAGGCTATAAACAAGCCTTGTCAATTACCAATAAAAGACACGATGTGATTGCTGTGGATTTGAATGATCCGCTTGATACGCAAATCGGAAATGTCGGCATGTTAGCGTTGGAAGACCCCGAAAGTGGCGACATTGTTTGGGTAGACACGAGCAGCCGTCGTTGGCAGCACGCATACAAAGAACGCATGGATGCCTTTGAAAATAAGAAATCGCGTGTTTTTAAACAATCCAGCGTCGATCGGATTGATATTCACACCGACGAAGAATATACCACACCGCTGACGCGCTTCTTCCAAGAACGCTCCATGCGGATAAGGCATTGATTGCTCGCGGCCGGCCTCCTGACCGTGACGCAGATGGGCGCGGTCAGGAGACCGGCTCTGAGCCTGAAATGATTTGAAAGAAATGGAAAATCTTATGGATAAAAAACGAACAACGCTTTCCTTCATGATGATGACCATGATAATGACAATTTTGTCGTTAACCATGATAGGAACTGCAGCAGCTCAAGAACCGATCACCGCAACCATCACCACATCTGAGCAAGCTGCGACAGTTGGTGACCCGGTTGAGTTGACAGTCAATGTGACCCATCCCGAAGGTTATTACGTTTTGCCGCCCGAACTGGAAACAGGTTGGGAGCAATTTGTGATTGCGGATCAAACACCAGCCACAACGGTGAGCAACGGAGATGGCAGCGCAACAACTACTTTAACAATTGATGCCCGTTTATTTGCTCCGGGCGAATACGCCACACCCCCATTGGTAATTTCAGTGACGGATGGTGCTGGCGACCTAAGCGAAGTGATTGCCGCCCCAATCCCCGTATCGATTCAATCGGTTTTGGTGGAAGGGGATACAGACTTACGCGACATTAAACCACAAGCCGAACTGCCCTATACCAATTTAATACCTTGGATTATCGGTGGTCTTTTATTGGCTGTTTTGTTGGGCGTCGGATTTTTAATGTGGAAACGTCGGCAGGCACGCCTGGCATTGGCAATGGTAGACAATCGTTTGCCGCATGAGGTGGCCTTGGATGAGTTGGAACGCATTGAAGGGTTGAGATTGTCAGAAAACGGCCGTTTCAAAGAACATTATACCCTTGTCTCTGACACCGTACGCCTCTACATCGAAAAGATCTCTGGCGTACCTGTCACAGAACGCACAACTGGTGAAATCCAAACCAACTTGCGCAATAGCAAGATAGACCCCAAAGTCGCCCGTGATTTTGTCGCCTTTTTGCTTGAAAGTGATTTGATCAAATTCTCAACTGTTGAACCCAATATAAACGCTGCTAATCAGCTCATGCTTTCAGCACGCAATATCGTTGCAAGCACAAAACCGCTGGTGATTACGAACGATGATGTTGATAACAGCAAAGGCATTGGCAAACAGAAGCAAACGCCAGTTAATTTGCCGCAAGGGTCTCACTATTCGTCCAATGGCACATTGGCCAATGGGCAATTAACGAACGCAGAGGTGCAAGCATGATGAGTTTTCAATTTGCAAACCCGTGGCTGTTAGCCCTCGTATTATTCATCCCCGCCTTGTTGGCAGCTTATTACCTGTTTTCGCGGCGACGCACACAGCCAGCAACCATGCAGCATGCAGCCACTGGCATGATTAATGATTTGCCCCGTTCATGGCGCATCGCCTGGCGGCCTTTGATGACAGTGTTACGTATCATCGGCATTTTGCTCATCGTGGTTGCATTGGCGCGGCCACAAATTGTGCAGGGCAAGGAAACGATCAGTGGTGAAGGGGTTGACATTGCCTTGGCCCTTGATATTTCTGGCAGTATGGCCTCGTTGGACTTTGAACCCCAAAATCGCCTTGAAGCCTCCAAGCAGGTGATTGATGAGTTTGTCCAGGAACGGCCGTATGACAAAATCGGCATGGTCATCTTCGCCAGTGAAGCGTTCAGCCAAAGTCCGCTGACATTGGATCATAACATGGTCAGCCGCTCGCTGGAACAAATTGAACTCGCCACAGAATTGGGTATTGATGATGGAACAGCCATCGGCCTGGGCATCGCCAATGCAGCCAATATGCTCACCAACAGCGATGCTGATAGCAAAGTGGTCATTCTTTTGACAGATGGTGTTAACAACGCTGGTCAGGTTGACCCCTTGACCGCCGCCGAAGCGGCCAAAGCATTGGGTATCAAGATTTATACAATTGGTGCAGGTCGTCCCGGTGAAGTGCCGGTTCCTGTGCCTGGTCTGTTTGGTGGCACAACCATTGCTTACCAAGAAAGTCAATTAGATGAAGCGACATTACAACAAGTCGCCGACATCACTGGTGGTCAATTTTACCGCGCTGAAGATACGGCCGGTCTGAAAGCCATCTACGACGAGATCAACCAACTTGAAAAATCACAGGTCGAAATTCAGGTATTTAACCAATATCAAGAATTGGCTGGACCGTTGATTTTATTGGCGCTCATTTTACTCCTAGTGGAACTATTCGTACGCAATACTGCGTTTCGAACTGTCCCGTAAATGAACGTTGAGGCCATCTTCCCGGTGGTAGTGACAGTCATCCTCATAGGATGGCTGTCACTAACGATGATGTTTCTCCTGGCTAGTTTTTTATTAGCCAGGTCAAAAAAAGATTCATCTGGTATAGAGTGGACTAATAAACAAGAAGATAAATAAATTTTCAACTATAGGTACAGCATCATGACATTTGCTCAACCACAAATATTAATTTTAGGAATTATTCTGATACCCGTCGTGGCCCTGTTTTTGTTCTGGGTTCACAAGAAACGCCAAAGAACATTGGCACAGCTTGGTAATCCCCGTTTGATCGAACGGTTAAGCGCCAATATTTATTGGAACGGCCGTCGCTGGCGTCGGATTTTACGCTTAGCTGCACTGGCTTTGCTGATTATTGCAGCCTCACGCCCACAATGGGGCAGTGAAGTGCGCGAGATTGAGCAAGAAGGTTTGCAGGTCATGGTTGCACTAGATGTCTCGCAAAGTATGTTGGCGCAAGACATCAAACCCAGCCGCTTAGACCGCGCCAAGCTCGAAATCGCCGACCTGACCGAACGTCTGGATGGCGATGAAATTGGCCTGGTGCTTTTCTCTGGTGCTAGTTTTGTACAAGTGCCGCTTACGACCGATTACATGACTGCACTCAATTATCTAGATTCAGCCGACCCTGGCATCATTTCACGACCGGGTACGGTTATTGGTGAAGCGATTCAAACAGCCACCAATGCCTTTGATACAACAATGAACAACCAGAAAGTGTTGATTGTGATGACTGATGGCGAAGACCAGGAAACTGACCCGCTGGCTGCAGCCCAAACCGCTGCTGACGAAGGTGTTTTGATCTACACAATTGGCTTTGGCACGCCCGAAGGGGAACCCGTACCGGAAACCAATGAGTATGGCGACATCGTTGGCTATAAACAAGACCAAAATGGACAGGTTGTACTTTCAAAATTAGATGAATCAGGTTTGCAGACGGTTGCCCAAACAGGTGGTGGCAAATATTACCGTGCGACTCCTGGTGGTGAAGAATTAGACAGTTTG
>CAYGMR010000258.1:0-8475 GCA_964350725.1 uncultured Ardenticatenaceae bacterium
CTTTTTGAGCAGGTTCATCTCTAGCAGCAGCGCTGCTAGTTCGGAATCGGTCGTGATAATTTCGATGTCGGTGATTTCACGCCTTAAACGTTCGGTTTTGGTGGAATCGACAGTCGTGTAGAAATACGAACGCACGCGGCTGCGCAGGTTGATCGCTTTGCCAACATAGATGATTGTGCCGAGCTTGTTCTTATGTAAATAAACACCGGGTCTTGTGGGCAGGTTGTTGAGAATTTCTTGAACGTTTTCGGGCGGCGTATAACTCATGGGTGGGATTATAGCTCAGTTTTGAAATTTAATACCGCAGAGAAGCAGAGCGTACAGCTTTATTTCGCCAGACTTTACTGCTGCATTTTGGCAATATGCTGCAATTTTTGAGGATTGACGATGGTGTAGATATTATGTACACGGCCGTTTCTCACATCCAACGATAAAACTGTGAAAGGACGGCCGTCTACCCAGATAATCAATCCCGCTTGACCGTTGATTGGAGCAAGCTGCAACGTAGATTCTGATGAAAGCTGTTTGGTAAGCGCCAGCAAAAAACGGGCAACTTTATCCGCACCATAAATAGGCTTTAAGGCTGCGTTCACCTGACCACCACCATCAGACCATTCGACAACATCATCAGCCAATAGAGCTACCAAACCGCGCAGATCGCCGTTAAGACAAGCCCCCATAAACTCGGATAAGATGCGCTCTTGTTCTGCTGCCGAAGCAGGGAAACGCGGGCGTCCGTCTGCCAGATGTTGTTTTGCACGGCGCATCATCTGGCGACAATTAGCTTCGCTTTTGTCCACAATCACAGCTATTTCAGCGTAGCTGTAGTCAAACACATCACGTAATAAAAAAACGGCACGTTCAGTAGGCGTGAGCGTCTCTAACAGGTTTAAAAAAGCAATTGAGAGTGAATCTGCCAATATTACCATCTCCTCACTACCCGCGGTCGCATCCGTAACAAGCGGTTCAGGCAACCAGGTACCAATATAGGATTCCCGCTGCACATAGGCGGAACGCAAATAGTCTATGCACAGGCGTGTAACGATGGTGGCCAAATAAGCTTTGGGCGACTGGATTATTTGATCGGCGGCCTTGCACCAGCGCAAAAAGGTCTCTTGCACCATATCTTCAGCATCCATAGCACTGCCTAACATGCGATAGGCGATCGCAAAAACATAAGGGCGGTAAGCATTGAATGTGTCGCCAGCGTTCATTGAACTCATTATAACAACTTTAGATGCAGCGTGATCAAGCAGGAACAACTTTTGAGTGTGTTAACACTAATTCTGCCACCTGACTGGCGCTGATCAAACTGGCATCGGCCAACCAGCCACTAGGGCCAACCCAATCGCCGGCCAAATACAGGTTAGGCGAATGCGGAAGGACATAATTCGGGCGTCCAGCCAATCCACCCTTGGCTACTGGTGCCAGATCATTGATAACTGTCAAATTGGGTAAAAAGCGTTCTTTGATAACCTGGGTGCGCCAACCTGGTTGCAATTGATCGAGACATGTTTCCAGCTCTAAGCGATCCTGTTCAGGGTCAGTTTGAGCTGGTGACAAATATTTAGCAACATGGATCAGTGCACTGCCGGGCTGATCAATGCCCAGGGCAAAGTTGTTTTGCGGACGGGGCAGTTGTCTTAAAGCCACATCAAGGGTGGCGGCACGCACGGGCACGGCCGTTGCTGCATAGCGTGCCAGTTGTTGATTATTCGGCAGCAGACGCGCGGCGGTCTGCGGATCAACAGCCAGCACGACAGCCCTGGCAGCAATGGTTTGCCCATCGGCAAGCTGCACAGAAGCCAGTTGCGGCTCAACGGTAACGGCCGTTACACGGGTTCCTTGGATACATAAAGCGCCGGCATTTTGGGCGGCTTGTTGCAGCCCATCAATTAACGTTTGCCAGCCACCGTCAAGATAGCGCACGCCATCACGAAAATAGAGTTGGATTTGCCGCAAAAATATTTCCGCACTCAAATCCTGCGGCGCATTCGCGTAAGTGGTCAGTCGCGAGAGTGCGGTGATTACTTGTTGCACGCGGGGCGAACTTGTGATTTGGGACACCCATTGAGCGACAGTCAGGTCAACGGCCGTTTGCGGGGACGTACGCTGTAAATACAAAAGGGCGCGCATAAGCTGCAACTTTTCACCCTTTGAGAGCAATTGGGTACGCAATAGAGAACTGGCCGATGCGGGTAACAGATATAATTGATCCGCAAATTGGGCGTACCCTTCTGCACTGGGCGCAGCACCGCTGTATTGAATGCCCAATTTATCCAGAATCTCAGACCCGCCACCGCCAGGGTAAAAGGCATGAGGACCTAGGTTAAAGGTGAAATCACCACGCTGTTGGCTGTGTGCCCGGCCACCAAGCTGATTTGATTTTTCAACGAGCAGTACTGTGCATCCGGCGCGGGACAGGATAGCGGCTGCGGTTAATCCCGCTAGACCACCACCAACTATCACAACATCGACTGGTTCTTTTTGACTTATCTGTGTATTTTGAAACATGTTTGATTTCCTTTTTGACCCCAAATGGGCCAATTATTGGGCAGGCTCTGTGGTATATCATCCTAGGGCGTTTGCATACTCCAGATTTCTGCCACAAATTTCACTAATTTACACGAATTTGGATGGTTTCAATGCTTAAAATTCGTGCAATTCGTGCAATTCGTGGCGAAAGAAGCCTATAAGAACGAGTATGCAAACGCTCTGTATATCAGCCTGCCTAACTTGACTTCTAAAACAAGAGACGACTGTAACGGCCGTTTTGTGACACAGGCTTTGTTTTTCGAGTTATAATCCCATCAATGAAAATACAAGACTCATCATTTCGCTTACTGCTATTGACAACAGTACGGACGTATCGTGCGTCGGCTTTTCTGGTTGCGGCCGAAAAGTTAGGCATTGAGATCGTGCAGGCAGTCGATATGCCCTCTGAATTGGCTCGGGAGTGGACTGAAGGACTGGTGCTTGATTATAGTCAGCTCGATGAGGCGGTCACACAGATTGTGGCGTATGCGAAGCAACGGCCGTTGCAAGCAATTCTCGCCGTAGACGACAGCGACAGCATTCTCGCTGCCCATGCCAGTGCCGCCCTCAACCTGCCGCATAACAATGTCATGGCAGCCGCAGCAGCCCGCGATAAATACATTATGCGCAGTTATTTGAGCCAGGCAGGCATCCCCTGCCCCCAATTTCGCCGTTTTTCAACGCATGATGATCCACACAAAATCGCTCAGTTGGTCGATTACCCCTGTGTCGTAAAACCGCTGAATTTATCTGGCAGCAGGGGTGTCATTCGTGCCAACGACCCTGCAGAATTGGTAGCAGCCATCAAACGCACAACACGCCTGATTCACAAAATCAGGGGTGAAGGTACACAAGCCTTTTTAATTGAGGATTACATTCCGGGGGTTGAAGTGGCCTTGGAAGGATTATTGGAAGACGGAAATCTCACCGTACTGGCTCTATTCGACAAACCCGACCCGCTCACTGGCCCTTTTTTTGAGTCAACGATTTATGTGCCCCCGTCGCGCCTACCTGATAAAGTACAAACGGCCGTTGCTGAATGCAGTGCCCAGGCAGCTGCGGCGTTGGGTTTACACACAGGCCCAATTCATGCCGAATTACGTATCAATGCAGATGGTCCGTGGATTGTGGAAATAGCAGGGCGTTCGATTGGTGGACTTTGTGGCCAAACGCTTCAATTTGGCGTAGATGGGTCACTTGAAGAATTGATTTTGCGACAAACATGTGGCTTACCCATCACAACAGAACAAACCACAGATGCGCGCGGCGTCATGATGATTCCCATTCCAGAGGCGGGTTTGCTGCGCGGCATTGAGGGTCTAGAAATTGCCAAGGCAATCCCCTTGATTGAAGAAATCACAATAACGGCTCCCCTCAACAACCCGCTTGTCCCGCTGCCCGAAGGAGACAGCTACCTCGGCTTCATTTTTGCACGTGGCAACACCCCACAAGCAGTTGAATCAGCATTGCGCCAAGCCCACGCCCAACTCCATTTTCAAATCGACACACTGATTCCAATCACATTGGCTTAATAAATTTTCGTTATAAATTCAGTCGAGCTAATTTTCGCCACGAATTTCACTCATTACACGAAAATGAATTGCAAACGACTATGATTCCGCATTCATCATCCCAAAATGTCAGCTACTACATCTTCAACATGATAATGAAACTGCCCTTGACGCGATAGGCGGCGGATGCCATCGAGATCATTGCCTAAAGTAACAATCGCCGGTTCTTCGACATATTCGCCTTGAATCAACTTTACCTGTCCCAGTCCGACACTGGCAAGCAAGCCATTGCACAAGCAGCGGCGCTCTTCTGTGTTACGTGCCAGACCGCGATTTTTAACATAGCCCGACACAGGTGCGGATGGACAACGCTGGAATAATGTACGTTCGCCTTGTTCATCAGGCTTATTAAAACCACGCTGCTGCAACATACCTATGTCACAAATGCGTGGTCTGTCTGCATACACTTCATCATCAGACAAGGTGTTTTCAAGCTGCGCAACTTTGAAAGAAAAGCCTGTGGGCGAAAAGGTGGTCGTGCGCACCAAATCAGTGTCGTCTATGCCCTCTTTCATCGCCGCGAGGATAGCTGAACGGAATTCTGGCTTCATGCCAGACTCTTCTGACAAGGCAAACACAGTGCCGACCTGCACACCTCTAGCCCCAGCAGCCAATGCTTGTTGCAATTTTGGGCCGCTACCATAGCCGCCCGCCAGCCAAAATGGTTTGCCTACCGCCCGGATGACGGCCAAATCAGCTTCATCCCTGTCGCCGTAGATCGGTTGGCCGAGCTCATCTTTTGTGGGTGGTCCCATCGGGTTGGCATTGTGACCACCAGCCGTATGGTGTTCGATGATGAAGCCATCCGGCGGCGCAGTTTCACTCTCGGCCAGGGCTTGTACCAGACGTTCGAGGGAAACGATGGCTAAAAATGCGGGTTTATGCAACGGCCGTTGCGCAAATTTACCACCAGCGATCTCATGCGGATCAAAAGCAATCGCGAACTCTTCACCAGATTCACGATACAGCACCGCAATCTCATGCGCGACAGCCTCATGCTGAGCCAACTGCATGCAGAGTGCAGGCAACCTATCCGGATTGCCTGCGCCGACAATGACGCCATCCACACCGGCCAACATCGCGCCGTACATCACATAGATCAGCGGCAGTTCGATTTTGTGTAGAAAGTTGATGAACACCTTGCCAGCATGACCTTCTTTGGCCAGCCAGACCTCAGCAAAGCCAGTGGCAATCAGTAGTTCAATTATATTGTCGTCGAGTTTGAGGGGAACGGCCGTTGCCGAACCATTTGGCAGGGGAAAGGTGCGCGTGCCATCATGCGTGCGCACGATTTGCATCGGTGCACTGCGAAAACGATCATTGGGGGCTTTACCACCCTCGATAAAATAGCGTTCACAAATTTTGTGGCCGATGGTGACATTAAATGTATCATCAAGCGCTTGTAGGGCACGGCGAGCATGACCACCCGGATCGCCCAATTGCAGCAGGCGCACATAGACAACATCGAGGGCTGTACCTGAAACAGTACCAGCCGTTATTCCCGGTCGTTGCTGGGCAACGGTTTTCGCCAAACGCCAATTGGAAACATGTACACCCATACCGCCCTGAATGAGCTTGATCTGGTCAAGAGAATTCATCATTTGTTTTCCTTTGGCATCACGCCAGGAAATTACTGCACGGTTCTATCAAGAAGACGGAAGCGAATGGTAGAGGTCGCCAATCAGGTTTCGGCTAATTGTTGAATGAAGTATAACAGACTGAGAAAGTTTTGCGAAAATGTGGTTGCTAATGAATCTGAGCAAACTGCCCAGCGGTTGGCTCACTTCAACAGAACCAATCTTCGGTTAGTCGTGGGGGTGCTGGATGAAAAACTGTGGGAGGCGCATAGTCGGGCAACGGCCGTTCTGCCAACGCATAAACCTGTGTCTCAATCGCACGAAAAACAGCATATGCATCCCCACCCATTTCAGCCAAAGCAGCCACATAACGCTGTAGTTTATCCATACGCGGGTCAGGATGCTGCCAGATGTAGGTGAAGTTGGCAGAATCAAGGGGACCGAGCCAATTTTGCGTGTCAGCTTCTGCCAGCAGAGCGCTGTTGGGTGGCACTAACAAACGGACAGACAATTGCACGGCTGGAATATGTTGAATGAGGTCGCGGTCACGAATCCAGCGCAGCAGGTCAATGTAACCTTCCAGCGTAATCCAAGGGGTAAAAGCAACCAGAGTCGGCTGCACCTCCAAACCTATCTCGTGCAAAATGTCGAGGGCAATGTCCATATCTGCCAATTTGTGCCCCTTTTGTAATCGTTGCAGGATGACATCATCAACCGCTTCAAATGCGGATACAACAAATTTTGCACCATAGTCATGCAGTTTCGACAGCAACTCACGATGCATCAAAATATGTTCAACTTTGGTGGTGAAGTCAAAACTCACGTCAGGGAACTCAGCATGTAGCGCACGAGCCACCTTGAGCGCATGTCCGGGGCCATTGAGAAAATCGGGGTCGCCAAAGGTAATATGCCCGGCTCCGGCTGCGACTTGTTGACGAATATCGGCCATAACTGTCTCAAGGGGAATGATGAAGAAACGGCCGTTATACACAGGCACAACCGGACAATGACGACAGGTATGTAAACAGCCTCGGCTTGATTCAACATACCCAGCGATACGGGTTGAGCCATTAAACATATAACGTGCATAATTTTCTAATGCAGGTAAGGTGTCGCGCTGGGGTGTTTCCAGTCGAAGGCGAGCAAGATGGGGTTGACTGCGTATAGTGGGGGTAGTTATGGCGGGAACGGCCGTGCCATCACCACCAGCCAATACATTCTCCACCAAATCAACAAGCGGCCTTTCATATTCACCAGCAATGACCGAATCGGCAATGCCATCTAACAAAAAATCTGCATTCAGCCAGGCATACAAGCCATAAAAACAAATGTGGGCGGTTGGATTTGAGCTGCGTACTTGGGCAGCCACGTTTACACCGAGGCGCAATGCTGTATGCATGGGGACAGCAATGCCCACAAAATCGGCTTCTGCCACTTGGTCTGCGGGTAGATTGTCGATGGAGAGGTCAACGGCCGTTGCATGATAACCAGCAGCATCCAAAACAGCCAAAGGCCAGGCCAGGCTTAGGGGCTGATGACCTAATTCATAACATGATAGCAGCAGAATTCGGGAAGGGTTATCTGGGGACATGAACAATAGACTTCAAGAAAAAGATTTGGGGACAAGATACACGTTCGCCAACGAACGATCAAGCGTCAATGGCGTAAAGCGACGCTTCGCCCAAAAATCATAAATCCTATAGAGTGGATTATTTACCTTTAGCTGCCGGTGCGCCAGTGACAGGGGCGCCACCACCGCCGCCGCCAAAGAAAAATTCTTCCATTTGTTGGAACAAAAATTCTTGTGAACGTGGATCGGCCAGATTCAAACCATAATGATTAATAATCAAGGTCGCTTGCTCTGACCATGATTTATAAGCATATTGCGAGATTTCATTATAAATTCGTTGTCCCAATTCACCGGGAAACGGGGGTTTAGCCAATGCTGGCAATTCAGCATCAAGCATTGCACAGTGTACAACAGTCATTGTTTTTGTTTCGCGTGTCATACAGAGAGTATATAATGGTCACTGACACGATACAACTAATTGCACATTATGGTAGATAAACAATCACTTTCTCAATCGGTATCAACCGCCACCTCAGCCACTGCCTCAGGTGCGCTCCCTCCCTGGCGCGTACTTTTTTGGGGGACACGGGGACTGTTCTCACAAATTGTCTTGAGTAAATTATTGCAGGCTGGTATTCAAATATGTGGTGTGTTTGTGCCTGGTGAGGACGATACGGCCGTTTCTGCCCCAATACAATCCCTAAAACCCAAACCAACCACATCCCAACTGCCTTTGTTAAATCCCTTTGTAAACAAAAGTATTATACAAATTGCCTGGGCGAACGATATTCCTGTATATGCGGTGAATGCATTATCTGCAGAAGAGACACAAAATACACTCCGCTCACTGCAACCTGAGTTAGCTTGTGTGGCCTGTTTTAATAAACGTATCCCGGCAGCTTTGTTGACAATTCCTACGCGTGGATTTTGGAACCTGCATCCATCGCTGCTGCCAGATTACCGTGGGCCGACTCCGCTTTTTTGGATGCTGCGTGACGGCATTCAAGATGTCGGCGTTACTATCCACCAAATGGATAAAAACTTTGACAGTGGCGACATCTTGTTACAGACAACTTTCAAGTTAAATGATGGCATTCGCGGACCCGAAGCAGATGATGTCTTTGCGAAACAAGGTGCTGCATTATTGCTCGCTGCTTTACAAAACGTGGCCGCAGAAAAAATCGTACCAAAACCACAGCCAGCGGGTGGCAGCTATTATTCA
>CAYGMR010000259.1:0-8430 GCA_964350725.1 uncultured Ardenticatenaceae bacterium
GAAACCCTTCCAGGCGGGCAGCAGCCGTTGCTTTGCGCACACGAAATTGCGCTTCCTTCTTGGGCAGGACATCAACAATTGACACGCCTTCATTATGCACCTGCCACATAATCGCTTCCGCAAAAATGACCGGTTTCTTGAAGATTTGCACCATGATACGCACCACAAATTCCATCGTCGTAAACGGGTCATCATGGGCAATAATCTTCCACAACTTTTCCTTTTCCGATTTTTCTTCGAGGTGCAAATCTTCACTAACTTCTGGCTCGATCACTGTCGTTATCGTTTGATATGGTGAGAATGGGTTTATCATGTCACTATTTTGGCGATATTTGACTAACAAGTCAAACGGAAATTGGTATGTTACTGGATGAATTTGTTATACTTGTTAATAGTGAAAAATAATTACAATTGCCAGTCAGCTAAACTGGCTTTGTGCTATACTGTGATCAAGGAGTAAACAATGCTAACAGCGATCCAAGGAATATACCGTGATGGTAAAATTCAGCTAACGGAAGCGCCGCGTAATGTACGCGATGACACCCCAGTGATTGTCACCTTTCTCACATCTGGCAATATCGATTTGTCTGCACGCGGCATTGATGAAGTTCAAGCGGCTGACGTACGTGCCCGCCTGATAACCTTTGCTGAAGAATGGGATAGTCCTGAAATGGGCATATATGATAATTATGACGCAGCCAAAGCCAATTTATAAACGGGGGGACATTGTCCTTATTCTTTTTCCACATTCCAATTTGAAAACAGCTAAAGTTCGTCCAGCATTAGTTGTACAGGCAGACAATCTGCAAACGGGTATATCTCAACTTATTGTTGCCATGATTACCAGCCGGATGTTTCGTGCCAATCATCCCTGCCGCGTGACAATTCAACTTTCTTCACCTGAAGGACAGCAATCGGGGTTACTCACAGATTCAGTTGTGATGAGTGACAATCTGGCAACTGTGATTGAATCGGGAATTGATCGTATCATTGGGTCCATACAAATGGAAGCAGTAGATTTAGCATTACGGCATACATTGGGATTGTAAACAACCACACTTTGCTACGAATAATGTCAATTTTGAAGAAGTGCTGCGACTTGTTTACAAAATCCTAGTTAACGGCCGTTTCCCCCACACATTCCCTGTGACATAACCAAAATTATTGACACAACGGCCGTATCCGGCTAGTCTCACGGATTATGAGTCGGATTAGCCGTTATAAAACCGATCTGATAATAGTGGTAGGCTTTTTTGTCCTGCCGCTCTTGCTGTTTGGCAGCGTCACGTTGGGCGGCCAGACGATGCTGCCTGTTGATAATCTGTTTCAATGGGCCCCGTGGACGGCCGTTGCCGACGAAATGGGCGTAGATGTGCCCCAAAATGGCCTGCTCACCGACCTGATTATCGAAAATTACGCCTGGCGCAGCTTCTTTGTTGACAGCATTCGTGCTGGCGAAATCCCCTTGTGGAACCCCAACTTATTTGCCGGCGCACCTTTCCTGGCGACCGGACAACATTCGATGTTGTATCCGTTTAGCTGGATTTTCTTGCTCTTGCCGATTCCGCTGGCCTACGGCTGGTACACCGTGATTCAAATTTGGCTGGCGGGTGTACTCATGTATTTGTTTGGGCGCGTGCTCAATATGCGACCGGGCAGTGCCGCCATCGCTGGCATTATTTACCAGGGCTGTGGTTTTTTGCTGGTCAGTGCGGTCGTGTTCCCGATGGTGTTGGGTGCGGCCGTTTGGCTGCCGTTGCTGTTGGCCTGTATCGAAAAAATCCTGCAAACGACAGCACAGCGCAAGCCGACGACATTGCTGTGGGCGGCCGCGGGCGCGATCGCACTCGGTTTGCAAATTCTCGCTGGGCATATTGAGATCACCTATTACACTTTATTGGTGATGGCGCTGTATGCGGCTTATCGGTTGATAAGCGAGGGGGTGAGTAAGCGGCGCGAGAAAGGGGTGTGGGTAGGTTTGTTACGGCCGTTTGCCTGGCTGTTGGGCATGGTATTGATCGGGCTGCTGTTGGGCGGCGTGCAGTTGATTCCCTTCTATGAGGTCGGTCAGGTCAACTTTCGCGAAGGCTCGGCTTCATTTACTGAGGTGCTTGGGTGGGCTTTTCCGGCGCGGCGTGTATTGACCTTGGCACTGCCAAACTTCTTTGGCAATCCAGCGCACCATGCATACCTCGATGTTTTTACTCGTGAGACCGTGCCATTTGGCCTCAATACCTACGGCGAATTAAATCCACAAGGCGCGTATACCAGCGATTGGGGCATCAAGAATTATGTCGAAGGGGGCATTTACCTGGGCATATTGCCATTGTTTCTGGCGTTGGTCGGTATCTGGGGCTTATGGCGTGACAAAAGCGACCGTTTGCGACGTTGGCAAGGCGCATTTTTCCTGTTCCTGAGTTTCTTCTCGTTCGCTTTCATCTTTGGCACGCCGCTTTATGGCCTCTTGTATTATGGGCTGCCGTTTATCAATCAACTGCATACGCCTTTCCGCTGGGTATGGCCGTTGGCTTTATGTGTGGCGGTGTTGGCAGGGGTTGGGGTTGATTGGCTGATCCGCAGACCTGTGCTGAGCAATGCTGAAGCTGGCGCAGAAAAGCGGAGAGATTTGTTTGTCAGGGTGTTGGTCGCAGTAGCGATGCTGGCTGGTGCTGGTGTTTGGTTGCTGCTGTTTGGCAGTTGGCTGGTTTTCGATCAGGTCGAGCCATTGGTTGAACGCCTGTTTCTGGCATTGGCTTTAGCGCCGACAGCGTTTGCAAGTGGACGCGCATTTTATAGTTATCAGTTTTGGCAGTTATTGATTTTGGGTGGGATGTTGATCGCAACGGCCGTTACTCTCTGGCTGTTCATGCGAGCAAAAAGACCCTGGCTGCCGGTGGTCGTTGCCATCAGCCTGATTATCCTCGATCTATTCCTCGCCAATCGCGGCTTCCATGCCGTTAACGATCCCGCCTTGTTGGATTACAAACCGGAAATGGTCACCTGGTTAGAAGCGCAGCCGGGTGAATGGCGCCTGACCAGTTTTACGCCGCATGGTGACAAACCCTTTAATGCCAATTCCGGCTGGCTTTACGGCTTCCACGATATTCGCGGTTACGATTCTATCATTCCCAAACAATACACCGATTACATGGCGGCAATTGAACCCCAAAACGGACTGCCTTTTAACCGCGTGCAGCCCATCGCCAATTGGGAATCGTTGAATTCGCCGTTGTTGGATGTGCTCAACGTCAAATACATCATCTCTTCTGAAGAGATCGATCTGCCCAAATTACAAGCTGTGTGGCAAGGCGAAGGCGTATATATCTACGAAAACCTGGCCGCCGCCCCGCGTGCCTACACCTTACCCCAAAGCGCAACGGCCGTAACCGACAACCCCCTCAACAGCATGCAAACCCTCGACCCGCGCCAACACGTCATCATCGCCACAAGTGATGCCCCCACCATTCCGCATTCCGAAATCCGCACTCCGCAATCCTTAACCCCAGCTACCATTAGCGAATATCGCAATATCCAAGTCGTTGTCGATACGGCCGTGACCGAACCCGCCTGGCTGATCCTCAACGACAGCTATTTCCCCGGCTGGAAAGCCTATGTGCGTCCACAGGGCAGTCCTGAAACCGACGAACAACAAATTCCCATCACGCGGGTCAACGGCAATTTTAGAGGCGTTGAATTGGAGCCGGGCGACTGGACAGTGCGCTTCCGTTACAGCCCGGCCAGTTTCCAGCTTGGCGGCCTAGCTACGGCGATGGCACTGATTATTTTGATGTTTGTTACGGCCGTATGGGGCTGGCAGCGACTCTATAATCCACAAGGCACACTTTCTACCACGCGCAGTATCGCCAAAAACAGCGCCTTGCCCATGGCACTTAATCTCGTCAATCGCGCCATCGACTTCGTCTTTGCCATGTTTTATCTGCGTTTGTTGGGGCCATTTGATGCTGGACGTTACGTCACGGCGATTACCACGGCAATGATCTTTGAGATTTTGTCCAATTATGGTCTCAATATTTTGTTGATTCGGGAAGTTTCGCAGGACAAAAGCAAAGCCAACCATTACCTTTTCAACACAACCTTGCTGCGTTTGGGAGCGGCCGTGTTCGCCAGTTTGCCGATTTTTGTCTTCATGTGGGCCAGTACGTTTAGTGAAAATCCGCTGACCCCTGCCGAAATTGTAGCGACCATTTTAATCATGGTAGGCATGGTCTTTTCTGGCATGTCGACAGGTGTCACCGGCATGTTTTATGTGTATGAGGAGGCTGAACTCCCAGCCGCCATGACCACCGGCACGACGATTATGAAGGTGGGACTGGGCGTGATTGTACTGCTGTTAGGGTATAGTTTTGTGGGTCTAGCGGCCGTTTCCATCATCGTCAACATTTTTACCCTGGCCATCTTACTTTTCCTGGCGATCCGTCGCTTTAACCTCAAAGGTCCCTGGCAGTTTGATTGGCCGTTGCAGCGCGAACTCATTCGCATGGGTTTCCCCCTAATGCTGATCCATCTGCTGCAAACCGTCTTTATTTCCATCGACATCATTTTGCTGCGGCTGATGCTCGATAATGGCGAAGAGGTTGTTGGCTGGTACCAAAATGCGTACAAATGGTTCAATGCACTGCAAGTCATTCCTTCATTCTTTACATTGGCTTTGTTCGCGATTATTTCGCGTGAGATCAAACGTTCGATGGATGCGGCGCGGCGCATGTATATGATGTCGCTCAAGCTCATGCTGCTGTTGGCCTTACCTATCGCCGCCTTCACGACGTTTTTGGCCTATTTTTTGGTGCGTTTGTTGGCCGGCCCCGAATACTTGCCGCATGGTGCCATTGCCTTGCAGTTGGTCATCTGGTCGATCCCGTTTGGCTGGCTGAACAGTGTGACAAACTATGTGTTGATCGCGTTGGGTTTGGAAGGGATGCAGCCGCGTGCTTTTACACTTGCAGTGGGCTTTAATATCATCGCCAATCTCATCTTCATCCCACGCTTTTCTTATGTGGCTGCTTCGGTAACGACGATTTTGTCAGAAGTCGTGTTGATGTTGATATTTGCTTACTATTTACGCCAACGCATGAGCGGGGTGAACTGGTTTAATTTGATGTGGAAACCGTTTTTGGTAACGGCCGTCATGGTTGCTGCGATGTGGGCTGGTAATCAAATCCACCTATTCGTCGCCCTCATCCTCGGTGCCATCATCTACCCGGCTGGCTTACTCTTGCTGCGTGTCATTGGTCCTGAAGAGCGCCAAATTCTTGCCTCAATCTTACCCGCAACGCTGGCCAGCCGCCTCAAATTAGTTTGATTGATTAGATGGGGGGCTGTTGAAAATATGGACGCTGAGTTTATTGAATCACACACCCCTTGGCTGACAAACGCCCGTGCTGGCTGGGATCGTGATGTACAGGCATGGCTGCTTGCAATTGGTGAGCAATATAATTTTGGCACACTCGAATCACGCACGTTAATCAAGGAACGGCCGTGGTCGATTGTCATCCATGTGCATTATTCTGAGGGTGACGCTTATTTCAAAGCATGTGGCGTGGGTGGCAAGTTTGAACCCCAACTGCTGCAACATTTGGCGTCCAACCAACACCTCAGACTGCCCGATCTTTATGCCATTGACGCGCAGCGAAGCTGGCTATTGCTGGCTGATGCTGGCGTTCCGCTGCAGGAATCTGGCGATATCACACAACAGCTAAACACACTCGAACGGCTGTTAGCAGGCTACGCACGCTTACAGATTGATTCGATACCTGCTTTTGAAAGTGCCCTTAACCTGGGACTGTCTGATCGACGTGTTGAAAAACTACCTGGTTTGATAGACGCATTGTTAAGCGATGAACGGCTTGCTGCGGATCGCAGCGCCCAATCAGTCCGCGCACTGCAAACGGCCGTGTGCCGACTTCTACCTCGCTTTGAGCAGGTTTGTTATGACCTGGCGGCCACAAAATATGCCGCTGCGCTTGATCATGGCGATATTCATCGTGGTAATATATTTGTCAGTGTCGGCGAAGCTTGTTTGATCGATTGGGGAGATGCCTGTGTGACCCATCCATTTTGTTCGATCATGCTGACGCTTGAAACGATACTGACACAGGTGCCTGCCGATAAGCGCGTGCAATGGATACGGCCGTTGTTAGATACCTACCTGACTCCCTGGCAAATTTTTGCGCCATATGAACAACTCTTGCTGACATTTCAAAGTGCGCTGTGGGCAGCTTACGCTGTGCGTGTATTGAATATGGCCCACATGTTTCAACATGCGCCCGCACAGCATATGAAACGCTGGCTGCCATATATCGCTCAATATCTGGAAAAATGGGTCTGGTATGTCGATTTTCTACAGCGCGATATTGAGGAATGGATGCTGGCAAGTAAATATGAATAAAAGGAACATCTTATGACAGACTTCAAACCACAACAACCCGCACAGCAGATCGCATTTTGGGCGGACAAAATCCGTGATATGGCGGCGCTGGGGCTTGTTTTTAGCGACAATTTTTATGAACGCGAACGCTGCGAACGGCTGCAATCACTGGCGTTGGAGATGATGGCCTATGCGACGGATACCCCGCTGCCAGCGATGGAGCCATTACGCGCAACTGTATTTGCGCGACCGACTCCGGCCGCGGTGGTAGATACGGCCGTTATCGACAATAACGGGCGCATACTGCTCATCCGACGTGCCGACAATCACAAATGGGCCATGCCCGGCGGCGCGTTGGAAGTCGGCGAAACGCCCAAAGAAGGCGGTATACGCGAGGTGCATGAGGAGACGGGCGTGCGCTGTGAAATCACAGATTTAATTGGTGTTTTTGATTCGCGTTTGTGTGGCTCGGAAACGGCTTATCATCTGTATCACATGACATTCTTGGCACGACCGTTAAATGCTGATGCCCCGGATCCGATTTCACACGCGCTGGAAATTGAAGCCACGGGCTGGTTTGCTGCCGATGCGTTACCAGAAACTATCGATTTGGGGCATGTGGGGCGTATTCCGCTGGCGTTTGCGATGTGGGGCGGGGAGAAACGGCCGTATTTTGACTTGTAGGGATTTGGCACGCCAAACCCCTACAAAAAAATTTAATTTCCAGAAATGGTGCTAACAACGCTGTTGGTGGCGCCATATTCATTGGGCCACTGGGCATCGGCCGTTTCGTCATTGATCCATTTTTGATCATCTACCAGATAAAGGTATTGGAATTGACCTTCTTTGGGCAAACGTAATTTGGTTTTGAAGGGACTGCCCGCTTTTTTAGCTTTTTTCATTTCTACGGGCTGCCAATCATTGGCTTCACATACAAGCGCAACGGCCGTTGCTTCGTCATTCTTGTACTCAAATGTCACTTCACAATCATCTTTTGTTTTGAAAAAACGTTTCTTCAACATCTTGTTTTTACTCCTGTAAAAGTTACACGCAACCCGAAAGAGCGTTTCGCGAATTCTGAAAAATGCGGAGTTTTGTGGTTTACCTAAACTGATGGGATGGCTTGCGCGAAAAGGCGTTTCTGATCGAACTTGACTATTTTGCGTGTAGACTTTCGTATTTAATTGTCAATTAAAGCGGTGAGATTATAGACCGCTTGTTCTTACTGTCAACTTTTCTGAGTGCAACATGAACTTTTAGTGAACATTATTCAGGCGTTAGGCGTACCCAGACGGGTAGGTGGTCGCTGGCGGTGGCCGTTGTGACTCGACCGGCAGCTTCAACCTTAAAGCCACGTGTGTAAATATGATCAGCTTCGGCTTCGACATTAAAACGCTCGGCGGTGGGGCCACTGCCTGCCGAGGCTCGTTCGAGTTCATATGTCGCCATAATTTCATCTAGTTTATTGATCTGAGCCGTGGTGACTGTATTAAAATCTCCGCCGACGACCACATATTCTGCCTGTGTCGAGGTGGTATTGGCTATGGTTTCAAATTGGGCGTGGCGTTGATAGGGCAGTGAGAGGATTGTTTCTGTGTGGACGCTGTAGATTAAGGTTTCAACATTTGGAATTTGGACGATGGCTTTGGTGGCGATGCGCTGCATACCGTTGGTAAAACTTTTATGCGGTAGAATCAGCTTTTCGGCTTCGGTAAGCGGCCAGGGTGAAAGTATCGCCGGGCCAAAGTTTATGCCTGATTGTGGGTGGATGGCACCAGGGAAATAAACGTAGTTTAGTTTGAGGGCTTCGGCAATTTGAGCAACGCCCTCTTCGTCCATTTCTTGCAACATGATGATATCGGCACCAGCCATTGCGTCGTTTTGGTTTAGTTCCTGGATGGCTCCTGTGATGTCTTGTGCATATTTAATGTTGTAGGTAACGGCCGTTACTTCACCATCAAACTCAGGCGGATCAACGGCAAAAGAACCGTTAAAAAACGGCCCCTCTGGATCAACATAATTATCAGAATCAAATGTTTGAATGT
>CAYGMR010000260.1:0-8354 GCA_964350725.1 uncultured Ardenticatenaceae bacterium
CATTGAGCACAAGCAAATCCGCTTGTGTGGGCTGTGCCAACATCGACCCAATCTCTTTGTTGCCAAACTTCGATGACAACCCGCCCACTACAACAACTGACAACATGCGCCCCAATGTTGTAAAGCCAGCCACAACGGCCGTTCCATTATCAAGCAAAAGTCGTTTGTAAGTAGACACAGAAAGGTTGCCGACATTATCAAGAATTAGGTCGTATTTTTGGCTGCTTTTGTCAAGGTCTACCTTTGTGTAATCAATGACCTGATCTGCGCCCAGTGAACGAACCAGTTCAACATTGCGTGTACTGCAAACGGCCGTAACCACAGCCCCATACGCCTTAGCAATCTGCACAGCATACGTACCCACGCCACCAGACGCACCGTTAATCAATACCGATTGTCCTGCCTGAAGCTGCCCATGATCACGCAAACTTTGCAAAGCAGTCAGCGCAGCCACAGGCACCGCTGCCGCTTCTACAAATGAGAGATTAGCTGGTTTGGCGGCAATCGCTTTTTCAGCTGCGCACACATACTCTGCCAAGCCGCCCGACCCGATTTCACCGTAAACGGCATCCCCAGGTTGAAACTGAGTCACGTTTTTGCCGACAGCTTCTACTTCCCCAGCAATATCAGCACCAATAAAGATGTTTTTCGGCCTGGTCAACCCGTCAGAAAAGCGCACGATGAACGGGTCAGCGCGTAAACGATGCCAGTCTAAGGGATTTACGGCCGTTGCCTTCACCTTAATCAACACCTCATCATCCTTGGGCAGTGGTTTCTCCACCTCTTTTAATTGCAAAACATCTGGCGAACCATACTTTTCAAAAAGAATTGCTTTCATTGTCATGCTTGCACCCCTGCGCCAGCTGTTCCGGCAGCTATTTGCATCAAGGCTGGCTCACCGTCTTTCAGGCGCTCATAAAGGGCCAGCGCAACAACCACCAGGCAGAAGGCCGACGCCCAATAGGCGCTGAAAACCCACCAGTACAAAGTGTTGATGAGTGAGAGGACGACAAAGTACATGACAATGGCGAACAAGTAAGCTGCAGAGTGGATCAGAGCGGAACCACCGCCTATTTTTTGTAAATTTTGCATGATTTTCTCCTGTTTGGATGGTTCAAGTGATTATAATTTGGGGGCAAGTTCCCCTTGCTGGTGGATTATAGATTGGGTGCTTTTTTCAGGATTGGGCCATCTCCAGGCAAACCAGATGATGAGCAGGGTTGTCGCAATTTCGATGCTGCCGAAAAAGATATAATAGAGTTCTGGGGCTGTGCCTACGAACATGGAGCCGAATACGGCCGTTGTGTGAATAATTCCCGCAATAATGTTCGCCCAACGATTGATCCTATAAGGCAGCCACCGTGACAGCACCACCATGATGATCGCTGTCTCCATCAAAATTGCCGCGCCCAGCATGAAACTGGGGGTAAATTCCACCCCACCTACGTTGCCCGAGAGGATGTCCTCGATAACGGCCGTATCATACAGCCCCAACACATCAGCATATAGATAATTTAAGATGGCAAAAATCCATAAAGTTGAAAGTCTAACTTTCATATCATGCCAACCCGATTGTTTTTTATTTGTGTTCATGTTGTCCTTCCTTATTTTGTAATTGTTTCAATCATATTTGTTTGGTCAGTTTCAATGGCGTTAACCGAACTCAGGGGCAGCCCTAAATCACGAATCTTTTTAAGCAAGCCGTGTAATGCGGCCTGATCGGCTACGGGACCGGTCAATAAGGTGTCGCCATTTGCTTCTAACGAGACGGTTAAACAGGCAAACCAATCGGCCCATTGTGCGTCTAGATGGCCTTTGAGCCTGATTTGATAAAGCATTGGTTCATAGGATTCTGTTGTGGGTGGGTGTTTCTGTGACATGCAGGAAGGATACCTGCTGGGGTTGGTGTTGCATAGACACGAAAGTGTTGTTTGCGGTGTTATTAGGGGGTGTTTAAAGGAGGAGTGTGGGCGTTTACTTTATAGCTTGCTATTCATTTTTCACTTTTCGCTGGAAACGAGTCATGGCAATGGCATGTGCTTCCAGAACCAATTTTTTTGTTCTTTCCACATTTTCGGCGGAAGGATTGAGAATGCCGCAGAAACCCACACGTCAGATGCACGCTTTGTTCGGCAACATTTCATTGACGAGACTCACTGTTGATTATCTGAACTTTTTTGAATCTATTTCTTATTCCACTATCAAGTTCATAAAATAGCTGTTCGATTCTCTTTGTTCCAAGTTCATGTGCAGGCATTTTGTTGAGTAGTCCAGCGATTTCAATCGTTACATTGTCTATTGCTCGTTCGATTTCTCTATCTCCAACATTCTGACCCAACTTGTTATATTGCTCAACAGCAAATGCAGAATATACTGCTGGTCCGAGAATATGCTTGCTTTGATTTAGATCTTTAAATGGATGTGTATAAGCACTTGCCGCCGCAAGGCTTGCAGACTGTGCGGCGGCTGATGCTGCCGTATCTTTAGTTTCAAGTGAAGCCCTATATGCGTCCAATGCCAGTTTTCTCAGATGATTCGTTCTTTTTCCACTATCTGAAAAGTCTCTAACAGCGTTAATTGCATTTCGAGGACGGTCATCTTCATTCTCGATACTCTCATATATCGTTAGTGCTCTTTCCGCACAATCAGCCGCCCATTTACCCAGACTTTGAAGTTCTTCTATTTTTATCTCAAAATACTCTTTTTTTCTTGTCATCGTCTGTTTCCAAAGAGATGATAACCGGGCTTTTTTGCATAGTTCGCACAGAGTCGCTGCCCAATGGCCAGCATAACCGGCGTGATCAGCGTCCGGTTGATGCTGTTGTTAGGCATTAGATTCAATATTTGCGAAATAGGTCTGCCAGCTTTCATGTTCCCTACCTGCTGCCGTATAAAAATGGCTGAGATTATCAGCTTTTCCTTCTCGAATACCCTGATAAATTCCAGCAATTACCGTTCCCATAAATTCGCCTAATTCAGCTATTCGCTCTTTACGATATGCTTCTACTGACATCGGGGTATAGGTTAAATCTGCATTAAAAGCACTATTCAGATATTCCGCAAGTTGGTATTGGGTAATCGCTTCGCCATGCAAATTGTAGATTTGAGCATTATGCTGATCTTGGGTTAGCATTCTCGCGTAGGCATAGGCCAGCTCGGGTCGTGTCGTGTAACCGCATTTACCGTCACCAGCGCAATTGAAAATACCACCTAACTGTTTGTAAGTTTCAATATACTCAATATCAGGTTCGATATAAATCCCATTGCGCCCGATAACCCAATCTAGGCCACTGTTGATAATATCTTGTTCCGTCTGCCGATTACTTTGGATGATAGGAGAAAAGGCAGTATTTTCTTCTGCTCCCTGAACACTGGTATATACAATCTTTTTCACACCACTGTTCTGAGCAGCTTGGATCACATTGCGATGCTGTTCTATGCGCTTTTTAGGGTCGTCCATACCTGACACCAATAGCAGTGTATCTACCGATCTCAAAGATTTTTCCAGAGCGCTTTTGTCATTGTAGTCACCAGGCCGGATTTCAATACCCAGGTCTTCAGCTTTTTCGGGTGTCCGCGCCAATCCAATCACATCGTCTCGTGAGAGCAAAGCAATCGTTGCCTTAACAATTTCTTTTCCCAATTGTCCGCTTGCAGCGGTTACGGCTATCTTCATTTGTTTCTCCATTTCATTTTAGTGAAGGTCGGGTTTACAACAATGTTGAGATTTTTTGTAGCGTACCTATTAATTTAAAGCGAAAAGCCTACTTTGCCAAACTGTTGGCTTTCGGGAAGAGTCTAACAATAAACGCAGTAACTACAATAGGTCCAACTCACGCGCCCGCGCGACAGCTTCGGTGCGCCTGCGCACCTGTAATTTGCTATAAATTCTGCGATTGTGGCCTTTAACGGTATCCAAGGCAAGGAAAAGCCGTTCACTAATCTCACGGTTTGAATATCCCTGAGCGATAAGTCCAAGCACCTCTAATTCACGTGGACTTAGTGACTCGACCGCTAAGGGATGACCAATGACGGAGGTTTCCGTCGTTGGTCCTTCGTCTTCCGCCTCAACATCAAATGCCGCCAGTAACTGGGTTGTGTAATCTGGCATAATCCCTTGAGCAGCCACGGAAGAGAGCAGCTGAGCCATTGGTGGCCCTGCATCTATAAAGAGTCGGATGAAACCTTCTGGTTCGGCCAATGTAAGCGCGTTTACCATCAGCTGCACAGCTTTGTCATTTTCGTCATGGGCATGATAAGCACACGCCTGCAAAACCATCACCTTGAGCCATTCGTCCGCCCATTGCTTAACCTCAACTTGTTGGCGCCAAGGTTCTAAAACAGCCAACGCTTTAGAAAAATCGCCTTGTGCCATGCACACCCGCGCTTGGCTCATGGGCAGATCATAGGTTTGCGTCACCTGTGCAGCCGCAGTCAAATTTCCCTCTGCGAGCAGAATCAATACATATACGGCCGTTATCTCAGGCAATAGACCAATCAAACCATTCTGCTGAGCCAACTGCTCCGCCTGCATCAAAAGAACAGATGCCGCAGCCACATCCTTTTGAGCCAGTCTTAGACGCACTAAAAAGAGTTGGGCGACAAGGAATCTATCAACATATACCAGCTGCTGTAAAAGTTGAATGCTTTTTTGCACATACGTCTCAGCCACATCCAGATCGTTCCATTGATAGTTTATACGCGCTAAACCAAGATACCCTTCAGCGGCCGTCAATTGTGGCGGTTCCCCGATCAAGTCTAGCGCATGATGGTACGTCTCTGCCGCCAAATGCAGCTGGTTTTCAACCTCTTGGATGTTGCCCAAACCAAGTGTAGACATAATCGTAATGATAAAATGTCCAATCGCTTGGCTAATGGCAATGGCTTCTGTGTACGCTGCGCTGGCGGCGGTGCGCTCTCCCTGAAGTTGGTAAGCAACCCCCAGCGACCAAGTCGTAGCGGTACGCACAGGCAGGTTGTCAGGATGCAGATATTCCAAGGCACGCTGCGATTGAGTAATAATCGTTTCTACTTGATTTTGCAAAACAGCTACAGTGGCGCGAATAGACGCAATATGTCCAATAAGGTCTTTGCTCTGGGCATCTAACACATCCCCTACCAAAGCCGCTTCTGCCGCTTGCAGCTTTTCTTCCACATCTACGATTTGTCCAGCAAACAGATACGCAGAGGCAAAGATCACCCATAATGCCGGTCTGGCATTCAGCTCTTTTATTGACAAAGACAGCAACCAATTCAAGACAGGTGCCTCCGCCCCTCGAAAAATAAGCGGCATACCGTCACCTTCAACAAGGCGGGTGGCACGATCAATATCATGGGCAGCAGCCGCATGGTGAAATGCTTCAATATCTAACCCGTTTTCTTCATACCATTGACTGGCACGGCCGTGTAATTTGCAAATGACTGCTTCTCCCTCTTGCTGCAAACGCTGCCGCAATAATTCTGCGAAGAGGTGATGATAACGATACCAACGCCGCTCGTCGTCTAAAGGGACGATAAACAAATTGGTACGCTCCAAATAGGCTACTGTTTCTTGCCCAGAAGCAGCGTCATCACCCAAAACGGCATCACAAAGAGAGCCACATAAGCGCTCCAGAATAGAAGTGCGCAGCAAAAAAGTCCGAATATCATCAGATTGCTGTTGTAAAACTTCTTCGACCAGATAATCCAGCACATAACGGTGACTGCCACTAAAAGATTGGATGAAACTAGATTTATCGGTCTGGCCTTGCATTGAAAGCGCAGCCAATTGTAAGCCCGCGATCCAACCTTCAGTGCGGGTTTCTAAAGCTAATATCTCTTCTGCTGTGAGATTGAGATCCATAACCTCGTTGAGAAATGCAGCGGCTTCATCTGGGGAAAAACGCAAATCGGCTGCACGCAATTCGGACAATTGACCCCGAACACGAAAACGAGCCAAAGGCAGATTTGGATCCTCGCGGGTGACAATGACTATCTGCATCTGAGGCGGCAAATGTTCGAGAAGAAAAGTGATGGCATTATCAATAGGTAGGGAATCAATCAGATGGTAATCATCCAAGACAAACAGGAAATTGTTTGAGATAGCTGCGATTTCGTTGAGCAGCACTGTCAAAATCGATTCGATTGGCGGCGGCTGCGGAGATTGCAAAACAGCCAACATCCCCTCTCCAATCCTCGGCGCACCCCTTTCAACGTCACGCAGAGCAAGTGTCTGCAAAGCAGCGACAAAATAAGCCAAAAAACGAGTAGGGTCTTTATCCCCTTCATCCAACGACAACCAGGCGGTTGGGCACTCGCAACTGGCAACCCATTCACTGACTAACATCGTTTTGCCAAAACCAGCAGAAGCCGAGATAAGCGTCAATTTACGACCAAAATCTGCATTCAGCCGTTCGATCAAACGGGGGCGAGCCACAACTTTAGAGCGCGTCTGAGGAATATAAAGTTTCGTGGTCAATATCGACGTAGACATAAATTAATTATACAACACACAAAAATAAAAGGGTGTCCCAACCAAAGTTAAGACACCCTTTCGCAATAGAACGTAAGCATTTTGAGTAATGGCAGACTATCGAAAAAAAACAGGACTCTGATTTCACGGGCTTGTGCTAAGTGAAACCGAAGTAGTTACACAGACTTTGGCGTGAGCACAGTCGAACGATAATAGAGCAAAAATTAATGTTAATCTGTGTCCTAAAAGGCAAATCCAACTTTTTCAACAAGCTGCTAGTACATTGTATTCCCATTTTCTGTTTTTTCGGGAATTTCCTGCATCGAATCCCAATGCTCAACTATTTTGCCATTTTCATCAAACCTGAAAAAGTCCATGGTTACATACTCGACACCACCAGGCCAAGTTTGGTGTGTATGCAAAGCCACTAAATCACCCTCGGCAGCTGAACGCACAAATTCAATGCTTTTGTCAGGGTATTCTCTTGCCATGCGTTCAAAATAAGCGATAAATGGCTTTTTGCCATTGCCAACCGAGGGATTATGTTGAATATAATCATCGCCAACGTATTGCTCAACCGCTTTACGTGGTTGACCTTCATATGCTGTCTTATAAAAGGCGATTGCATTTTGCTTGTTGCGTTCCAGATTATGGATCATTTTTATATCTCCTGTTGAGTGTGAGTTCGTGAAGTGATGGGCTTAGACAGAAAAAACCAGAGCAAACCTATCTTGATCAGCTTCTCAATCTTTAAATCGAGTCCTGACAAAGCTTACTGCGGGTTAGACTTGAGGTTTTCTTTGGCTACTGCATCAGGTAGCGTAATGCAGTCCCTTTGTTAGTGCTAGAACCTACCGCTATTTGACGGCATATTCCAAATGGGATTCAAAAGCTCGAAACGCATGAAGATTTCTTTCGCTTCATCTACTGTCCACTTAACCCAATCAGGATTCAGATGATTTCCGTACCATACCTTCGAGAATTCCCATACATTGTTTATGGGTTGAACATCGCCTTTCTCCATGCCGTGGCGACTACACCAACTATCAATATCAGCTTCTGACTCGAACATGAGCATGGTACTACAGGTATACATAACGTTTTCCCACGCTTTAACCATTGGAATTGGAAAATGGATGAAGATGTCCTTATTTGTTAATTGACCGTTTTTGACTTCAACAAAAACTTGCTTAGACTCACCCCCCAAGGTTGTAGTTATCGTCAAATCACGGTCTAGCAATGCTGCCGCGCCCAGTGAACACCAAGCACAGTTTCCCCACCAACTACCATTTTCAGATGCGATCCAAAAATTAGTTGGCGCAGTAGAAAATGGATGCATTACCCATATCTCTGAAGACACAGGATGTAAGACAACGCCGTGATAGTCCTGAAGCTCTTTCAGTGCTTTAACCAATTCATTTCTTGATACTCCAAACGCCTCTACCAATTCTGTGACTTTAGGCGCTTTTCCCTCATCTACTAAATGCTTCATTATGTGATAGTGAAGACTTGAGTTACTTAATTTCACTTTCTACCTCTCGAATATCTGTGCGTACTCACACCGCGCTCTGTGGAAAATTTGTCCGACAGCAGCGCATTGTTAGGGTGATTCAATATCGTACCAAAAGTGGCTTAGCGTAGTGCGACACCATTGTTCTAAGTGCTCAACGTAGTCTCCTACCTCAAATGACCTGCAGGCAGCGATTGTATAACTGAATGGCCCGGCCAAATCGCTTGACTTCATATCGCAATCACGCTCGCGAAATTCTCTAATCACGTAGTGCAATGACTCATTTCGTAGAAAAACACGATAGCCTAACGAATAAACGTTTCATGACTTGTTGTTCAAACTTATCAGATAAGGTAAAAATAGGATGACATAGTCGGTCATTATTGGTTTCTC
>CAYGMR010000261.1:0-8341 GCA_964350725.1 uncultured Ardenticatenaceae bacterium
TTCAATGCTTAAAATTCGTGCAATGCGTGCAATTCGTGGCGAAAGAAGCCTATAAAACGAGAATGCAAACGCCCTGACTTCGGTACTGTGTTAAGAGGCGATTCGTGTAGTAGTTAGTTGTTTTGTGCTGAATGGTTAGCTGTATAGCGCCGCTTCCATTCATAAAGCTTATTGATCGCTTCAAGCGGGGTTAAACTGTTTATGTCGAGAGTCGCTAATTCTTCAAGAATCGGGCTGGCTTCTGGAAACAGCGCCATCTGTTGGCCACTGTTTAGGCGGCTGGGTTCTACGGTTGTGGTAGGTGCGTGTTTTTCCAGGTCAAGCAAAATTTCGTTGGCACGATTGATCACATCGCGGGGTAGACCTGCCAATTGGGCCACATGGATGCCATAACTGCGATCGGCGCCGCCAGCCACGATTTTATGCAAAAATGTGACCTGATCGCCTTCTTCGGCGACATCAACATTATAGTTGGCGACCATCGGCAGCAAATCGATGAGACCGGTCAGCTCATGGTAGTGGGTGGCAAAGAGGGTGCGTGGTTTGAGGCGGGGGTGATTGTGCAGGTATTCGATGATGGCCCAGGCGAGCGATAACCCGTCGTAGGTGCTGGTGCCACGGCCGATTTCATCCAAGATAAGCAGGGAGCGATGGCTGGCATGATGCAGGATTTCGGCCGTTTCGACCATCTCGACCATAAATGTGGAGCGCCCGGCATGTAATTCGTCATGCGCACCGATGCGTGTGAAGATGCGATCAACAAGGCCAATTGTGGCCGAATCAGCGGGCACGAAGCTGCCGATTTGGGCCATAAGGGTGATTAAGGCAACCTGGCGCAAAAAGGTTGATTTGCCTGACATATTGGGGCCAGTGATGATTTGGATGCGTTCGCTGTTACTGAAGCTGGCATCATTAGGCACAAACCGTTCCCCTGTTCCAATTGTGGACAGTGTGCGTTCGACGACCGGATGACGGCCGTTGCTGATCATCATGCCATTATCCAACGTCAACTCTGGGCGTACATACGCATTTGCGGCGGCGACTTCTGCTAACCCCGCAGCGACATCAAGTTTTGCCAGGATGCGTGCCGTATGCAACAGACGTTTGGCTTCCAGTGCGATGCGTTGGTTGATCTCGCTAAAGACCCGGCGTTCGATTTGTAAAATGCGTTCCTCGGCGTTGAGGATTAAGGTCTCGTATTCTTTGAGTTCTGGTGTGATGTACCGTTCGGCATTGGTGAGGGTTTGTTTGCGAATGTAATCTTCTGGGGCCAGATGGCTGTTGGCGCGCGTGATCTCGATGTAATACCCAAATACTTTGTTAAAGCCGACTTTGAGTGTTGATATACCGGTGCGTTCTTTTTCGCGTGGTTCCAGGTTAGAAACCCACTCGCGTGCATGCGCGGATGAGTTCATCACACCATCTAATTCAGCTGAGAAACCAGCGCGGATGACCCCCATTTTGTTTAGGTTGGTGGGTGCGTCGGGGTTAATGGCATTGGTGATCAGAACGGCCGTTTCGGAACATGGATCTAATTGCTCTCCCAAGGTGTTTAAGACGGGGACGTCGGCAAGTTGCGCTTGTAGAGTGGGGATGGTTGCAAGGGCGATGCCGATATGTTCAAGGTCACGCGGCGTGGCTTTACTGCTGAGTACGCGGTTGGCCAAACGTTCCAGGTCTGGTAATCCTTTGAGTGCTGCACGCAAATCTGCGCGTTGCAAGGCGTTGTTGAAGAGGGTTTCGACTTGATCAAGGCGTTGATTGAGTTGATCGATGTCGAGTAACGGCCGTGTCACCTGCTGTCGTAACAGGCGTGCGCCCATGGGCGTGACTGTTTTGTTGATCACATTAAAAAGGGAATTGGTTTGATCCCCAAAAATAGATTCAGTGAGTTCAAGATTACGACGGGTGTTGACTCCTAACGCCATATAGCCTGTGACACTGTAGGTTGAAAGGCGCTGAATTTGGGCGACGCTGCCTTTTTGGGTCTCTTGCAGGTAGGTGAGGATGCCACCAGCGGCGCGGATGGCCAGTGGTTTGTTTTCACAACCGAAGGCATCGAGCGTTGTGACGCCAAAATGGCGTAGTAATAATACGCGTGTTGTGCCGATTTCAAAGCGCCAATCGGGTAGCTTACTGATTGTTTTCGAGAGATCGCCTAATGCCATTTCGCTGTCTGGCGCCAGCAGTTCGGCTGGATTTAGTCGAGCTAGTTCTTCCACCAGCGCATGATTGCTGTCGAGTTGTGTGGTGGCAAATTCGCCGGTTGTGATGTCTGTGTAGGCCAACCCGGCGCGTTCGCCATCCCGCACGATGGCGGCGAGATAATTGTTGCTGCTGGCATCTAACATGCCGGGCTCGATAACGGTGCCGGCGGTGAAAACGCGCACGACTTCACGCGGCATTAAGCCGTTGACGGGGGTTGCCCCGATTTGTTCACACAGGGCGACTTTGTATCCTTTGGCGATCAAGCGCGCAATATAGTTTTCGGCGGCGTGATGGGGGACACCAGCCATGGGTGTGCGTTGATTTTTACCTTGTGGGCGGCTGGTGAGAACGAGGTCAAGCTCGCGTGCGGCCGTTTCGGCATCGGCGTCAAAGGTTTCGTAGAAGTCCCCAAGGCGAAAAAAGACGATGGCATCTGGGTATTGTGCTTTAATATTGAGGTATTGCTGCCGACTGGGTGTGACTTTGCTTTTACGTTTACGCTTCGTTTTGGCCATGGCGACTATGTTTTTGTTTCCAATCATTGAGCCTTGTGCGATGGCGCGATTCGAGTTTGGTTAACGGCCGTTGCTTGGACATGAGGGCATCCGCTTCTTCAAAAGTCATGCCTTCTTCGTACATCAAATAAGCCGCGACAAGTGTGGCCGAACGACCGCGCCCTTTAGCACAATGTACCAATACAATGCGATCATCCTCAATCTGTTCTTTCATCCAGACGACAGCATCAGAAATAATCGCTTCGTCTGGCACTGTCACATCAGGAACTTTATATTGGACATGTGTAATGTTGTGCGCATCGTAAAAAGCCACATCATCTTCGCGTTCTGCACGAATGTTAACCACGGCATTGATGCCATGTTTAATGATAAAATCGTAATCCCGTTCGAAGGTTGGTGCGCCGCCTTGCCATAAATAGGGCGTGATCGGATCGAACCAACGATGCTTTTGGACAGATTCATAATAGTAGCGAATTGGCAGGTAAAATTGGTCAAATACACGATGCATTATATTCATGCTGCTAGGATAGCGAGGAAAGTGCTAAATGACAACAGTAATTTGAAATTATCCTGGCTCTTTGAGATTTCATTTTGACATAATGCGTTTGTAACTGTACAGGTTAGTCGAGTAGATTTGTCAAATTTTGTAGCAAGTTTGCAGCGCTACCAGACCAAATTTGACAAATCTCGTGTGTACCCCTGAATAGTTACATGCGTTTTGTATAAAGCCTCATCAGAGGCCTGTTACGTAATACGTGTTTTCAACCATTGCATACCACTATCTTAGGCACCATTCCAATCAAACTCGATTGCTGTTAAGAATGCTTTAGCAATAATCATATGTCCCGATTGATTGGGGTGAACACGATCTCCACAAAGTGACTGCGTGGGTCGATGCGCCAAGAAACGATCATAAGCCGCCTGTAAATTGACAAAAACAGCGTCGAACTCCCCAGCTAATTTTTCAACTACGTCACTGTAACGATCCATCTGTGCCCGCATGGGATCAGCCACATTGGCTTCAATATAAAAAGGGGCCATCAATACGATTCCCTTTAACTGTGGGCGTGCCTGCTCTAGTAGACTGCGGTAGGTTGTTTGAAAACGGCCGATATCCACCTGATCAGCATTGTTCAGATTATCAAATTGTCGCCATACATCATTGATACCGATCAAGATCGAAAGCCAATCTGGTTTATGGTTGAGAATATCGGTCTGCCAGCGTGCTGCTAGATGATCGACGCGATTGCCACTAATGCCCGTGTTGAGCACACGAATTCGACGTTGAGGATACCAAGCATCTAACAGACTATTTACCAAAGCGACATAACCATTGCCCAATCCTCCATTTTCTCCAAGCGGTTGTTCGCGGCCACAATCAGTTATCGAATCACCAGTAAAAAGCAATGTTTGTCCATTTTTCAGATTCATTTAGATATTCCTTATATTATCTGCCGAACTTTTTACCCCATCGGGAAGAGATGCCCCATGTGATTACCGGTTGGCGGCTTACTCAGTTAACTCTTCCGATAGTTCCTTCAAGTATCGGTCAATTTCCGCTGCATCTGCTGTTGACAGGTTCCAATCCCCAGCCTTGATCGTCTCTTGTATTTGGGCCGGGCTTTTGGCACCTACGATAGCGGCGGTCACTTCTTTGCGTCTTAAGACCCAGGCAATTGCCAGTTGTGCGAGTGATTTCCCGTTCCTATCAGCGATGGGTTGTAGTTTAGCCACTAGACTTAACACTGCGCTGAAACGGGGCTCCTGGAAAAGCTGAACCTTGCGCCGGTGGTCATCTTCTGCAAAGTTCTTGATCGTTTCATGGTTATACTTACCTGTTAATATCCCTTTGACCAAGGTTCCATAGCAGACAACTCCGATGTTGTTTTCTGCACAGAAGGGCAGGATATCTTCTTCAATCTCACGCTGCAGCATATTGTATGGGGGTTGGAGCGACGTAATAGGATGGATCGCCTGCGCTTTTCGCATCAGGTTCACAGAACAATTGGAGAGCCCTGCATATCTCACCTTTCCCTGTTTAACCAGGCTAGAGATGGCTTCCCACCCTTCGAGAGTTTGCGCATCGTTTCCGCTTATTGGCCAATGGATCTGGTATAAATCAATTGTCTCAATCCCCAATCGCCTGAGGCTGTTTTCGACTTCCCGTATGACAGTTTCGGCTGTGAGGCTGTGAATTCTGTTCCGATCCTTATCCCAATGCAGCCCGACTTTGGTAGCGATATACGGTTTCTCTTTCATCTCCCGCAGGGCCATACCGACCACTTCTTCGGAACGGCCGATGCCATAATCCGGTGCTGTGTCGATCCAGTTGATCCCAGATTCATAAGCAGCAATAATGGTGCGGATCGATGCTTTGTCATCCTGGATACCCCAACTTCCCACCCAGCCACTCCCCGAAATCGGCCAGGTACCGAGTCCAACCACGGAAAGATCCAAGTTTGAATTTCCAAGTAGCTTGTAACGCATATATTTCGTCCTTTGCTGTGTTTTGTTCTTTTTCTGACTGATTTATTTGATTTCTATCGGTACATCAATGTCCCTAAAATAAATTAGGAGTCCACGTCCACGCAAACCACATTTACTCTCAAGCCTGATGGGGGGATTAATCTTCTAATAGTTGTTCGGCCGTACAGTTATCCGTAATTAGAATATTTATCAATCCACCTCGAATTGCACCCCGTATGGCTGCTAGTTTACGAGTCCCCCCAGCCATACCAATAGCCCGGTCAACCCGTTTCATTTGATCAAGTTCTATTGATATGACCCGGTCGTTTAGGGAGCTCTCGATTGGATTTCCGTCAGCATCGAAAAAACGCAGCGATAAATCGCCAACCGCATTTTTCGCTCGAAGATGAAATAGTTCATCTTCAGAGAAGATATTTCCACTCTCTTTTAGAATGGGGGAGGGAGTGATTGAACCAATGCCAACAAGTGCCATTGTTAACCGATCAAAAAGGCCCATCGCATCACGAATATAAGGATCATTGATCATCACATCTCGGGTAGATTTGGTGCCTACCACACCAGGTGCAGGAAGATAAATGGCTTGTCCATGGACCAAATCAGCAAATCGTCCTGTTATGTGTGTTGCATGGATTTCGGCGGAAGGATTGCCTACGCTTCCTAATATTTCAACGACCTGGACATTTTTCTTTTTCCGAATTGAGCGCATTGAATTAACCAGAGCAAGCAGTGTAGCACTCCATGAAGAAATCCCGATGATTTCCCCATTGTTGATTGCTGTTTCAACATAATATGAAGCAGCTGCACCGATATCTCTTTGGATAATATTTTCATCTGTGCTGTTTTGGCAATCAACGACAATTGCATCTCGCAAACCATAGCGCCCCATAAGCTCTTTTTCAAGATTAACAAAAACCCCTTTTGGCGTACTCACAGTGATGCGGACAATCCCCTCTTCTTTAGCACGGCTGAACAATCTTGAAACCGTTGCCTGAGATAATCCGAGCTGTTTTGCAACATCTGATTGCCGCATATTATCTTCATAATACATACGGGCTATTTTTGTGATTAACCTTAGTTCGTCAATATGCGCCATTGAATCCTCAATCGAAAAAAAAGATTGTAATGAGAGCTATTATACGCCAAGTCTAAATAATCTTCACTAATTGAAATAATATTCGATATTTTGACAATAATCCGATAGCATGATATTATTCGCGAAGTGGTATAATTTATCTATATTGAATAATTATTCACACGCAAAGATGGGTACGTGAAAATGTCAAATTCTGAATTTGAATGGAGTTATATCCAATATCAGAAAATATAGTCATCAACCATCCAACGATTGAATGTCGTGTATGCGGGCTGTTGAGCGAGTTTTATGATGAATTTGTCATCCTTTGAAAAGAGTGCTGATATGCATATTTATGTAGGTGAGAACGCTATCAATACTTTCTTGGATTTTGTGACTCGTCACAATTACAAACACCCGTTTATCGTGTCAGATGATAATACTTACGACGCCATTGGTCGTGAAGTTGAGACTGGGTTAATCGGAAGAGGATTCAACCCGCACAGTTTGATTCTGCACGACAATGACAAACCCCTAAAAGCAGATGCCAGGAATATTCTAAAAGTTATGGTGGCACTACAGCCAGAAACGGCCGTTATCATCGCTGTTGGTTCTGGCACCATCACAGACATCGTTCGTTTTGTGAGCCATCGAACTGGATTGCCGTTTGTTTCCATTCCCACTGCAGCCTCCGTTGATGCCTATGCTTCCATTACAACTTCCATTATGGTTGAAGGCGTTAAATACAGCTTTCAAGCAAAGCAACCTAAAGCGATTTTTGTGTCATTAGATACGCTAAGAAACGCCCCATCACCAATGACCTCAGCAGGTTTTGGAGACATGTTGGCAAAATATACTGGGCTGGCCGATTGGAAACTTGCGCATCTCTTAGTCGATGAACCTTACGACGAAGAACTCGTCGAGCTAGTCAAGACGGCATTGGATCGCTGCGTAAGCGAAGTGAAGGAAATAGGTGAACGCTCTCAGAAAGGAGTAGAGATTCTTATAGATGGCCTGAATGTATCTGGTATATGTATGGCAAAAGCAAAAAATTCAAGGCCAGCCTCTGGTTCAGAACACTCCCTTTCACACTACTGGGAGATGACTTACTCTAGAAGCGACGAACGCCTTGCTTTACATGGTGCCAGAACAGGGGTAGCAACAGGTGTAATCGCTGACTTATATGAAAAAATCTGTGGCCTTTCCCGTGCAGAAGTTGCCCAAAGACTCGAGACTGCAAATTACCCAAACCTTGCTAACGAAGAAGTTGGCTTACAACGTGTTTTAGGTGAAGTTGGAAGAGAAATTGCCGAAAGCAGGAACTCTTTCTTAGGAATTAGCAACGCAGATTATCAACAACTTAAACAAAAAATTCTTTCTTGTTGGGATGAAATTGTTGAGATAGCCTCAGAGGTTCCCCGCAAAGAGGAAATTGCATCCTTACTTCTTCAAGCAAATGGCGTCGGTTCACCTCAAGAGATTGGAATTTCTGAAGATGAGGTAGAACAGGCTTTGCACTGGGCATCATACCTGCGACCGCGTTTCACAATTTTAGAACTTTTTCGTATGTTAGATTTGGTTGATTGGCATAGGAGTTGCCCATGAATCCGATCATTATGGGCGAAGAAAATACTTCTAGACCAATGACAAGATGTCCCACTGCTGGGTCGCTTACATTTTCTCGCGGCAGTACAAATAACCGCGCTGATTTGCTCCGATTTGATGGTTGTGGTCCTGCTGACGATAAGTATCAATGGAGGTGTTTATGATCTGATTTTGTCGAAAAGATTTTTTGTAACGAACGTGGCAGGTCATGATAGGATACAGTCGTTCCAACTGTTTGAATATCCACAAAATATCTCCAATTGCCTGGCCAAACCCTTTGGATGGTAGATTGTCTAAATCTACAAAGAGACACATGCTCTCAAGGAGGAGCAATAATGAAAAAATTTACAATTTTGCTGATTACTATGCTGGCTTTTAGTTTGATGCTGGCCGCTTGCGGTGGTCAAACTGAAGAAGCGGCAGCGCCAACTGAAGAGGCAGCGCCTGTTGAAGA
>CAYGMR010000262.1:0-8314 GCA_964350725.1 uncultured Ardenticatenaceae bacterium
TCTGTTGCGGCGCTGCTTTGATACAAATCAAAGTCCGCTGAAAGGATGGTGGAACCTTGCGGAATGACACTCAGATCAAACTGAAAGAAGCCCTTGCTATTATTTGTGTTACTGTCGCCTGCACTTAGGCGGATACTGCTTTCAGTGCCAAAGTTTGTGTTGGGCTGTTGTTGCCATGCATAGGTATCGGCGCTGGGATAAAAACATTGGGATTCTGCTGTGGGCGCGAGCGCTTTCGCGCTGTTTGTGTGTGGGTTGCTTTGCAAGGAAACGCCCGTTGCTAACAAAACAAACAGTCCAATTAAAGTGAAAACAACAAGCTTTGGTTTTGAAAATTTAATATTCACGCAGGTCTCCATTGGCCGTTACTTTACAACAAGGGGTAAGAAGTTTTGGTGGAATTGAACGGCCGTTTCTAAGCCTTCAATATTCACAACGACAGCATCCGTCGACCCATTTAAACTAGCTTGTATTGGATTCATTGTCGGAAAGTCTGATGATTCTGTTGTGCCAATCAGGGTGGCTTCAATTTCGTCATTGTGTTCATAAAGGGCGAGCCCCATCCCTTGCTCCGCATCAGAGCCGCCAATTGTTTCGCGATACACGACATGGCCACTATGATGAACGGCCGTTAAAACCAAATCCGCATGGGTGGATTGACTACGACCGACAATGAAAGCATTGTTTTCACTATCCAACACGATCCGCCCTTCGCCTTCAACCGCAATATAAATATCCAAATCAGCCAAATAGTTGATCTGTGAAGCCGTTGCATTTAATTTCACAGCTTCTTCAGCGATGGTGACAAAATAAACATGGCCACCATCGTCCACTGCAATGTCAGCGACTGCATTACTGCTTGTATCATTGTAAAAAGTACTGTAAACCAACCCGCCTGAGCTGTCCAACTTGGCCACAATGCCATCCGTACCGGCATTGCTAAATCTGTCCTCTTGCAAAACACCTGCTGTTGTGGGGAAATCATCGCTATCAGAGCGCCCCCCAATGTAAATATTATCCGTGTCATCTATCTCAACTGCCCACCCATAATCACGTTTAGCGCCACCCAGGTAACTGCTATGGTGTAAGGTTGACGTGGTGCCATTGGTGGATAGCTTAAAAATGGTGATATCCTCAGAGCCACCATGATTGGTTTGGATCGCATTTTTTGTAGGGAAATCGTCCGATTGCGTAAAGCCAACCACAATCATCTGATTGTTGCTGTCAAGTGCGATTTCATACCCTTCATCACGCCCACTGCCACCGATGCAACTGCTATAATCTAACGATGTTCCATCTGCGCTCAATTTAAACACGACAGTATCAATAAGGTTCCCTGCGCAAGTTGCATAGGCATCACTTGTGGTTGGGAAATCATCATCATTTGTGTAGCCTGTCACATAAACATTGCCGTCTTCATCAACGGTAATGCCTTGGGCGGCGCCATTTCCAATATAAGTGCTAAAGAGTAAGGATCCATTCGGCATCAACTTGGCGACAAAAATATCATTGCCGCTGCCATCATTATCATCATCGAGCGCAATGGGTGCTTGCAGAGGGAAATCTGATGAGCGTGTGGTACCCGCCACATAAATGTAGCCATCTTGGTCGACTGCAATGACACAGCGTTCGAATAGGCACTCCTCGCTGCTGCCACCCAGATAGGTGCTGAACCCAATCGTTGTTTGATCGGGTGCGCCTGCTTTTGCGTTATGGTTGGCAAAGAGCAAAACTGCACTTATTGTTAGGACGAGAAAGAGGATAAATAACGGCCGTTTATCGAAATTTTGTTTTAACTTATACATGTCTTTTCCTTATAGATTGAAATGTTTTATAGATCGGTTTGAACGTCTCTCCCAACGGGGGCTGAGCTGATAGACAAATAGCCTGCTAATGGATTCTCGTAAAGCGTGAACCAGACTCTTTGTTCATGTCGCAGCATATCTAGTACGCCATGATATTGCTCGGGTGGTATAAAAAGTTCTGGAATACCTTGCGTATTACGATGACTGGCAACGGGATTGGCGGCCGAATGGCGAAAATTGAGAAAGGCTAGCCATTCAGCTGCATCAGACTGCAAGCGCAGCTCAAATTGCTCCCCAGCCATTTTCCCAAAACGGGCAATGGCGGTGTAGGCAGCTACTTGTTTTTTAAATACGAATTGACTCATTTTGACCTCCATTAAGATTTGTGGCTCTTCAGGATTCCATAGGGTGAACGCCAAATGTAGGGGAATGGCGTGCCATTTCCCTACCACAATTTCCATTTATCCCGCGAGATATCAAAGAACTAGATTTGTTTACAAGCTGTCTATAGCGTAAATGAGGATTTAGATGATGTGTCCTGCAATTCGCATAATTTGTCCTGCGGTTAGGTGCTTATGGGTCAGCTACTTGCATGTGAACGAAAAATTGCTACGAATTGCAGAAATTTCACGAATTAGGTGCCAGAATTTGTGAGATTTTTGGTGAAAAGCCTTTTCTGTTCTGGTCTGTCCCGGATGGGCTCAGGTGCAAATAAAAAACGTCGGTTGGATGTTTATCCAACCGACGTTTTGTCGATGGGGGTTTGATACGGCCGTTTATTTTAGCCAAAGCCGCGACAACCAGGGTCTACATCAATCGTGTAAACCTCGCCCTCCAAAAAAGTGCCGCTATCCGGTGAATACCCAAAGTAGATTAGGCCATCGTAGGTATGGTCGATGAAGAGTCTGCTTTCAATTACCTCTGGTGTGGCTTGTAGGCTGTTGCCATCAACTGCAAAGGCGGGGAAATGCACACGCGGATCGCCGCTATCTTCGAATATGGCCTGTAATTGTTGCATGGAACCTGGCGCAAAATTTTCACTGGCAGATGATTGACCGTCTACAGCAAATGTCAATGTTGCCTCGCCCGCATTTGTCGCGCCAAACTGTAAGTCAGGATGATGGAAAATGGGGTTATATTGCCCATATCCACCGACTGCCAACACCGATTCGACCGAAGAACCACTGCCACCGCTAAATGCCGCATGTTCGATACCGGTCATTTGGTAGGCAATTGCAGAAATATCTAACATTTCGCACGCAATAAAACCTGCTCCAAAGAAAACGGCGGGTTGTCCTGCGGTTGTCATCTGCACATTTTCAACAATACAATCGAGGTAGATGTTGCTTTCATCTGTGGTCACCCAATTGGCTTTTTCATAATAACCAGTTTCTACGATTAACAGCACTTCTGGCTCCTCTTGGGTGAAATCGGCTTCAATACGCCAACGCGCCTGGGATTCTGGTTCTGCGAAAGTGGGTGTCACAACAAAAACGAGTATGCTCAGAATAAATCCTGTTAAACCAATAAAGCGAATCAAATTTTTTACATTCATTGTCATTTATCTCCCGGAATAAGTCATCGATATTTTTTGTGGTTGAACAGCTATTTAGAGCATATATCAAGTTACCAACCAGTTGTCCTCTTTTTTTGTGGTTTTGTCCTGCTTTGTTTGATTTTGTTGATACTGCTTGTATTTACGGCCGTTCCTCTTCTCAATCGACGTATTATAGTTTGAAACAAGATCGCTTACCGTTATATAATTAACAGCATACCTTATGGCTAAGACACAAAAACGACACCCCAGTGAACCCTTTTACGAACAAATACGTATTGCGCTCAATCATTTTGCAGAACCAGAATGGCTCGGAAGCCACTCTCCTTTGGCTGCTCCCTACTTCCTGGGAGTCACCTTACAGCATCTGAAAACATCGCCGACTGCTGCCGACCGTGGCCGCGTCTTACAGCGCGAAATTCAGACTGCGGCCGCTTCTTTATGGCCGGGTGATTTACCGCATGATAAAGATCAACTTTTAACGGCCGTTAACGCAGAACGACGCGCCAGTGGCAATAAAGGCAATGCATACTATTATTTTTTGCTGGAATTACGATACTTGCGTTATTACTTCAAAAATAGTTATCCACGCGCCGAACAAGAAACAGATATTCGGGAATTTGTGTGGATTAGTCGCGGGCCGTATTTCAATCATGTGAAGGCTGCGCGCGAAGCACTCGGACAAGCATTGCTGCGGCGTTTGCAGCCGACTTTACGCTTAGAACGGCCGTTTCGCAGTCAACGGCCGTTAATTGGCCGCCAAGCAGATATATCGCATGCGCAGGCTGCACTCACGGCTCATCAAGTTGTGGCAATTAGCGGCATGGCGGGCACCGGCAAAACTTCATTGGCTGCGGCGATCGTTGCTAGAGAGGCGCGCCCCGCTTTTTGGTTTACCTTGCGCCCCACACTCAACGATCAATTGCACAGCTTGTTATTCTCATTGGCTTACTTTTTGTACCGGCAAGGCGCCGCTAGTTTGTGGCTGCAATTGGTTGCGGATCGTGGCGTTGTTGAAGACCCGAATTTAGCTTTAGCATTGGTGCGTGGGGATTTGGAAGGTATGCAAAGGAAACGGCCGTTACTATGCATCGATGAAGTTGATTATTTGTATAGTGATGACCCAGACAGAGAGCTTGATTCTCATTTGCAAATCAGAGCATTTTTGAGTGGTTTACAAAGCTATTGTCCACTGTTATGGATCGGCCAACGTCATGTCATGCGTGCCGATATCCACATCCCCCTCAGCGGTTTAGATTTGGCCCAAACAATCGCATTGCTGGCCGATGCCGACATTCCTTTTACGGCTGTCGAAGCGCAACAACTACATGATTATACGGGTGGTAACCCACGGCTCCTCAATCTTTGTATAAGTTTATATGATCACGGCAAACCATTAAATGCTATCACAACCGAATTATCACAAGCGCCAGCTTTCCAAGCGTTGTTTACTTATCTGTGGCTGCGTCTGACCCGTGATGAGCGTATCGTGATGCAATCTTTAGCTGTTTTTCGCAGTCCCGCACCAAGGGACGCCTGGCACAAACAAATGCCTGCCCTGAAAAGTTTGTTAAAACGCCAGATAGTTCAGCAAGACGAACGCGGCGGTGTGGCGTTGCTGCCTTCCTTGCGTGACTTTATTTATGCGGATAGACGTTGGTTATCGGCCGATGCGCGCGAAAAACATCATTTGTGGGCAGCGGGGGTACGTGCTGCGCGCGGTGAATATACGGCCGCTGCTTTTCATTATTTGCAGGCGGGTGAAGCAGAAAAAGCGATCCATGTTTGGTTTGGCCATCGCCAGCAAGAAATCGAGCGCGGGCAGGCCAGTGCCGCTCTTGTTTTATTCGATCAGATTCCTTTGCGGCGGCTGCCGCAACCTAGTCAAAAAGCGTTGGCATTGATGCGTGCAGAACTGCATCAGTTAGCGGGCGAAGCTGAAAAAGGAGTGGCTGATCTAGAAGCGGTTGAGTGGGTAGACGACAGTGAATTAACGGCCGACGCTATTTTATTGCAAAGTAGTTTTCAAAATGCATTGGGATACCCAGAAACGGCCGTTACGCGCAGTGAAGCGGGGATGGCGGTTATTATGCGCTTGTTGCAACGCCTAACGCGCTATCGTTATCAACGTGGCACTGCGTTACTCAAACAACGCCAGATGGATGCTGCCTGGCAAGAAGCACAATTGGCTCAATATGAGGCGAGCCGCTTGCAAGGTTTGGTTGAAGAAGAGCAAGGTGATTTCAGTGCCGCCCTTTTAAGCTATCAACAAGCCTTGGCTGTGGCTAAAAGCGGCACACATGAGAGGCAGTTGGCGCAGATTAACCAGGAGTTGGCGGCTCTTTATGGGCGGCTCGGACAGCTCGACGCTGCACAACCGCATGCCCAGGAAGCGCTGCGATATTATGCGCAAAGCGGCGATCGTTTAAGCCAAGAAAAATTACATTGCAATCTGTCGCAAGCCTATATCCAGGCGGGTGAATTTGAGAAAGCGGTGGCCGCTGCCAAACCCGCCCTGGCTTTTTTTGAACAGGCGAAAATGACTCACTGGACGGCCGTTACGGCCGCTAATTTAGCCGAAGCCTCTTTTGAATGTGGTCAACTAGAAGATGCTGCTGCCTATGCACAACAAGTTCTGTCTATTGACGTGCCCCACACCTATCCCTATGCATGGTATACGCTGGGATTGGTGGCACGCCAAGAAGCTAATAATGCGACCGCAATAAATGCATTTCAGACGTGCCAGCAAATAGCAGCCGCCAATGAAGACATATTTATTGAAGCCTACGCATGGTTAGCGCTGGGCGAAATATGGTTGACTGCCAACAAGCATCAAGAAGCACACATGTCCCTGTTGCAAGCTCGCCAACAATTCAAACAAATGTCCATGCCAACAGAAACCCAACAAGCAGAAAATTTGCTTGCACAGTTGCAGATTATTTGAATTAGGTGAAAACGGGAAAGTCCTTTGCAGTAAGAATGCCGAAATTCTCCCGTTTTCCCTCAGGAAACCTCAAAACTACAGTGAATTTTTATCGAGGTTTTTTTGTGGTTTACCTAAAACTGTGCAAAGCGTTTCTACTTGGTGCCCATATAAGTAGATTTATTCTATCCCTGATGTTAGCCCAAAAGTAAAAATACCCAAGCGTGGCGGTAACATTGCCCCGCCACATTCATTGAGGCTGCCTGTTTGAATTAGGTAGAAATGGTTTTGGTCAGGATCACCGCTAGCTTGTGGATCGGGATCGATCCAAGGGGAGCTGTTTGTGGCAGCGTAGGGAGTTTGTGGACTGAAGTACGGATCATTGGTGGCGCGGAAGATTTCGTATTGGGTTTGGTCAAGGATGGCTGGCCAGGTGAGTTGGATGTTGCTGTTGCCCAAAGAGATAGAGACGCGGTCGAAGGGGTCGGCGTGATGCTGGAAGGTGTCAAATACGGCCGTATGTCCCGGATTCGTGCCCGCATTGCCGCCAAACAAACCAACGGCCGTTACCACCAGAGGATGTTCAAACCCAGGCTGCTCCACCCAAATCTCGCCATCATACGAATACGCATGTGTCCATTGATCCCCTTGTCGGGTTACGCGCAAATAGAGAGAACCTGCTGGCGCAGTGATAATTTGATCGTGAACGGCCGTTGGCATTCCATCAACAAATGTAGCTGCAAACAGATGCAAATCAAAGCCATCATGAAAAACATCAAAACGTATAAAATTGTCTACATCCGCTTCGACGATAAGCCCTTGTAGCTGGTACCGTTGGCTGATGGCTGAATCGATTTTGGTTTCTATGACAAAATCGGTGTCGATTGCTGGCTGCATGATGCGCGGCGCTAAATTGCCAGTTGTCCAGACATCATGGTTGACACCTGCAGGCACATCAATGGCTGCTTGCTGTCCATTAAAAGTAACAGTGCCATCCCCGACTGGGTCTACAAAAGTCCAACGTGTGCCTAATTCACAGCGGTTGAAGGTGTCGGATTCAGGCAGATGTTGATTGGGATCGGTGAATACGGCCGTTACGGCCGCATCTCCAAACAGTTCAATAGAAACCGGGTTTGCACTGCCGCTCAAGTCCCCACTCCAGCTTGAGAAGATGTAATTGGGGGCAGGAACGGCCGTTAAGGTCACAATCTCGCCAAACCGATATGAACCATCTGGGCTGTCCGGCGCTTGCAAAACCGTTCCCGGCCCACTGCTCGTTACGCTCAGGGTGGGCGGCGGCACAGTCGCGTTTAAGTCTACAGTGACGGTGCCAAACTCTACATCGACGTGATGGGCGACCAATAAAATAGACCCACTGATGGGTTCACCAGGAACACCCTCAGCCTCTAAAATCCAATCCACAGGTTCAGATTGGCTCGCCTGCCACGCTTTGAACTTGTAAAGCGCTGTTTGACCGGGACGTGATTGCACGCTCATCTTGAAGATATAAGGTGTGTTGAAAGCGAGTTGTTGGGCCCCATTTTCGCCCAGCCAGGTGCCATCGTGTCCCCACATTTGATACGCTGAGGTGGGCGGATTTGTGTTTTTCCAACGGAACCAGCTTAAGGCACCCAAACGCTGCCAACCGGTGCGCGGCTGTCCGCCGACATCATAATGACCATACCAGCGCGTGATAATGCCGATGCCGGGGCCGTTGCTGGCGCCTTGATAGCCGCCGGGATCGATGCCATAAACAGTTAACGGCACGCTGATTTCATAATCAGCCCAGGACATATCGCCGATGGCTAACAAACGATCATAATCGAAGGTCAACGGCCGTACGGTTCCTGCGCTTGTATCGACTTGCCACTGACCATCAATCACTTGCACATGATCCTGAATATTACTAGAGGTAGACCAATCGACGGTGTGAATGGCTGGCCAGCCGCCGTTGTGGGGTTGGTAAACTATGTTGACGGCTTTATGAGTTGTGGTAGATGCATCTGTGGCACTGATGATGAGGGTGTTGTT
>CAYGMR010000263.1:0-8308 GCA_964350725.1 uncultured Ardenticatenaceae bacterium
CATTCGCCTCCGGCGGATCGTTGACCATCTCCACCAGAATAGTGACCGTGGCCGTGGCACAGGAATTGTCGCTATCGCAAACCGTGTAATCAAAGCTGTCTGTCCCGTTGAAATTCAGGGTCGGTGTATAGGTAATCGAACCATCCGGGTTGATAGTGGCTGTGCCATTGGCTGGCATAGTCACTGCGGTTGTAGTGAGAGCCGGATCCTCGTTGGCAGGGCCGGCAGAATCATTGTCCTGCACAGAGATGGTAACCGGTGTATCTTCATCGGTGGCTACCGAATCATTGAGGGCCACAGATGGGTCATTGACTGAATTGACAGTGATGTCGATAGTGGCGACGTTGGAATCAACCAAACCATCGTTGACCTGGAAGGTGAAACTATCGCTGCCAAAGTAGTCGGGGTCCGGTGTGTAGGTCAGGTTGGGGGCTGTGCCGCTGAGTGTGCCATTTACCGGCAGCGTCAGCAGACTGTAAGTGAGGGTATCACCATCGTCATCATTAGAAGTCAGTATGACCGGTAAGGCCACATCCTCGTCAGTACTCAGCGCCTGATCGTCGGCCACCGGCGCCCGATTGATCACCGTGATCTGCACCGTATCGCTGCCAGTGTCGCCATCTTTGTCGGTGACAGAGAAAGTCAGGATAGCCACACCATCGATGGCAAAGCTGGTGGTTTCAGCAATGGTCGCGCCATAGCCGGCGTTGCCGCTGCTGTCGTCAACCGCATCACCATCCAAATCCCAGGCCCAGGTGTACTGATCATCAAGCGCCTCGGCAGGATCGCTCCACGAGCCGGAAAGATTAACCACGTCGTTGCGGAAAACGGTCTGGTCAGCACCAGCATCCACAGTGGGTGCCACATTGTCCACCACCATGTCAAAGGTAGTTTGGCTGGTGCCACCATTGCCGTCATCGGCATCAATGGTCACGATCTGGCTTTCGGCCGGGCCGTCGCTGCTGTCGAAACTCCACGACCAGGTTCCATCGTTGTTGTCAACCAATGTGCCTGCTGAAGCGTTCAATGTCACGGCATCACCATCAGCGTCGCTAACCGTACCGCTGTTAGCAGCAGTCTGGCCTTCGTCCACGTTGACGTTGGCATTGTCGGCCGTCACGGTTGGTGATTGATTTGTAGGGACAGGTGTACAACTGAAGTTGACGTCGTCGAGAGTGAATGACCCACCACCAGGTAGGCTAACAGAAACTCTAGCGCTGCCTGCATCGTCACCGGCGACAACCGTGTAATCAATAGACGCCGTTTCCGTTGTTCCCACAGCAGGCGAGTAGAGTTCTATGTAATCAGCAGCAAGTGGGGAGCCAAAACTGCTTCGATGAACCTCTGCACTCCCGTACACAGCCGGAGTAACATCATTAGTGGTAATCGTTATATCAACATGAATTTCCTCGCCAGGGAAGAAGTCCAGACCAGTAATAGCGAAGTAATAGTCATCAGGAAGGGTCTGTGAATCCGGTACCAAGTCATTCAGAGCAACACAACCAAGTGACTCCGAGTCAACTATCAGATCAAAACTGGTTTGGCTTGTACCACCATTGCCATCATCGGCATCAATCGTCACGGTCTGGCTTGCAGTTGGGGCAACACTGGTGTCAAAACTCCATGACCAGGTGCCATCGTTATTGTTGACTACGTTACCCACGGAAGCACTCAGGGTCACGGTATCACCATCGGCGTCACTGACGGTGCCGCTGTTGGCGGCCGTTTGGCCTTCGTCCACGGAAACGCTGCCATTGTCGGCGGCCACGGTTGGTGCCTGATTAATTACCTGTTCCAGTTCAAAAGCACCGATGTCAAAGGCTGGGCCTTGCGGGCGGCTTATGCCGCGCTGGTCACTGGCTGAGCCAGTGGCGGCAGCATCAACTGCCGGGCTGCCTGCGACTAGGGCGTGGGTCAATGTTGAACCGCCGTTGTCTGCTAAGGCTGTGTCCAAAATGCTGGCCTGGGTCGTGGGGGTTGTGCCATCACTAGTGGCGGTGATGTCGCTGGCTCCCGGCGTAAACCCGTAGAAAGCATCAATATTACTTTCGCCGCTGTGGCCGAACAAGTTAGAACCATCACTGGTAACCGCCCCAAATGGGGGAGTGTAGCAGAGGCCATCAATATAGATACCCTCGAAATAAAGTATGCATTCTTCTTCAGTCCAACCCCCTTCGGGGAAACCGGGAGTATTATAAACCTCATTCCCCGTGCCGGCACTGTTGTCAGCAACCAGACTATTCGCCAGAGTTACATTATCTCCGTTACGGATACCACCACCCTGAACAGATGCCGTGTTACCGGTAATGGTACTATTGCTGATCACCATCGTACCATAGCTGCTGATGCCTCCCCCATAAGGACTGGTGTTGCCACTGACGGTGCTATTGTTAATGGTAGCCGAGCCGTAGTTTTGGATACCGCCACCTGCGCCAGACCCGCCATTGTTGTTGCTGATGGTGCTGTTATTGATTATTAGTGTGCCATTAGAATTATTAATACCACCACCACTGTTGCCAGCCGTGTTGCCACTGATGGTACTGTTGTTGAGCGTCAGCGTGCCTACAGATAAAATGCCGCCGGCAACCCAGCCACCGCTAAGGTACCCACCACTAACCGTGGTATCATTAAGGGTGAGGTTGCCCGCGCTGTCCACCCACATCATACGGAATTGCGGTGCACCGCTGTCGCGGGTAATGGTGTAGCCGCCACCTTCGATTGTGATCTCACTCGTGATTTTGGGTAAGCCGTTTTGCTCATGATTGACACTGGTCAACGTCACGTTATCCAGTAGTTCAATCGTATCTGCACCGGGGTTACCAGCGGCGCAGTCACCTGTAGCTGTATCTGTGTTGGCGGCCGTAATAGCATCAATCAGGTCACAATCTGTGCTATTAATGCGGGCATTGGCCATTTGAGCCTGAGCTGGAACAGCCCACAAGGCCAGACATAAAATAAATAAAAGACTCAAAAATGTGCTTAACCTGTTAATGGTGTTCATAATTTTTCTCCTTTCGTGATTATTAATCGCGATGACCGATCGGATGCGATTAATATCGTAATTTGTTGTGGTATAAAAATTAGCGTCTCAATAATTATTTTGCCAAAAACACCTCCTAACATTGTCTTCCGATTCACGACATGCGGCTGCCTCATTCGGTTAAAACCGGCGGGTTGGAACTCTGCCTATCCCGACAGTTACCAAACTCATCCCCTAAAAACTGTACCAGCGCATCCAGGTTGGGAAACCAACATAACTCGCCGGTTTCTGTACTTTGCATAGAAACCAACCAGGTGGGTTGGTCATCGTTATAGGTCCACTGTAAGCGGAGCATATATGAAGCATAACGCTTGTGTGGCTTCACTTGAATCTCCCTTTTTATTAATACCCCCATGATAAACATCACCTATCACGAATTTATCACCGGTCAATTCGTGTTATACTTGTGGGCATTCTTTGGAACGCTTTGCGAAGTATCCACTTTATAAAATCAATAGTGTCCTTAGTTTTTCGCTGCACACGTATAGCGTATCCAGTGGTCAATACGCTATACGCTGATTGTGAAGACAACTTCGGAACATTCATGGAGTGAGGAAAAATGTCACGCCTCGGCTTATTCTTTCTGGGTGGATTTGACGTCACTTTAGATGCAGAACCGGTTACCGCTTTTGGCGCGGATAAGGTACGGGCTATGTTGGCCTTTTTAGCCATCGAATCCGCCCGTCCCCTACGGCGCGAAAAAATAGCCGGAATGTTTTGGCCAGAACATTCCTCCAAACAGGCCGCGCACAATTTAAGCCAGAGTTTGCTGCGACTGCGCAAAGCTTTGCGTGAGCAAAAGAATTCACCAACCCCGTCCTATTTGTTGGTTACACCCCAGGATGTGCAGTTCAATGCCAAAAGCAACTACTTGCTTGATGTGCTACATTTTCGTGCGTTAATGAACCAGCGTGCCCAACATCGACACCTTGAGGCGCTCACCTGCCCCGTGTGTGCACAGTGGCTGCAACAGGCTGTGGAACTTTACCGAGGTGAGCTGTTGGCCGGACTTTTTGTGCCTGATAGCGTTATATTTGAAGAGTGGCGGCTGATGCTGCAAGAGGAATTACACCGGCAAGCGGTAGAGGCCTTACATTGGCTGTCCGTTTACCATGAGCAGCGGGGAGAATACGCCCAGGTCGAAAAGTTTGCTCGCCGCCAGATCGCACTGGAGCCGTGGCATGAGGAAGCGCATGGACAAATCATGCGGGCGTTTGTACAGCAAGGACACATCGTTGCAGCCCTACAGCAGTATTCACAATACCGGCGTATTCTGGACGAAGAATTAGGTATTAAGCCTTCTGCCTCTATCACCAGGTACTATGAACAAATTCGCGCCGGCGAGGTGGTCCCGAAAGCAAGGGTACAGCAGACGGTCGGAGAAGCTTCTTGGCTTGCTCAAGAAGGAGAACAACGGCAAATAACTGTATTAGCCTGTAAGCCGATTTTCGCGGATGATACGCGGGAAACGGGGGCGCAGATGCAGTTTTGTGAGCTTCATTGCCAGGTTATTTATCACCGCTTTGTGGGGCAGCGTATGCCCCGGCGTGGGGATTCCTGCCTGGTTAACTTTGGATTTCCACAGGCTTTTGAAGATGCGCCACGCCGCGCCGTACACGCCGCCTTGGCCGTGATTGCTGCTCTGGAGGGGAATGAAGCGATGCAAATTGGCATCCATACTGGGATGGTGACAGTGGGCCAAAAGCGCGGGCAGAGATGGCAAGACCGTGACCTGATGGGCCAAGCCTTCCAGATCGCCCGCGATAGCCAACGCCTAGCCGGACCAAATGAGGTTTTGATCACCGAGGGTAGTCGGCTTTTAGTACAAGATTCCTTTGACTTGCAGCCTTTAACAGCATCCCATGTAGGCACGGCCGATCATCCTATCCACCTCTACCAAGTTCACGGTGAAGGCGACTTACAAGGCCGACTGAACTGGTTGGTGCAGACTCAACGCCTGACGACATTTACCGGTCGCGCTAAAGAAATGGCGCGGCTAGAAAGTTGCCATGAACGGTTGCTGCAGGGCACAGGTCAGGTGGTGTTTATTCGCGGGGAGCCTGGTATTGGCAAATCCCGCCTGGTTTGGGAATTGGAACAGAGCATGGGAAACACTGACTCATCAATCGGGGAACGGCCGACCAACCAACCAACGCTCCTCTGGTTAACCAGTCGCTGCCTAGCTCATTATCAAAACAGCAGCCTCTTCCCGCTGATTGGACTGCTGGAAAAATTTCTCGACTTTCAGGCTGGTGACAGCAGTGCAGTGCGGCAAGAAAAACTTAGCAAGATGCTAGATATGTACCGACTCAATCGTCCTGCGGCGCGCTGGCTCCTAACGCTCTTGCTGGGCTTACCAGCTGCGGGAGCAGTTCCAGAAACAATTACAAAAGCGCAGCGTGAACAAATGCGCCAGTTGTTCATAACGTTTCTGCAAAAGCGGGCGGCTGACCAACCCTTGGTGCTGGTGATTGAAGATTTACAGTGGAGCGATCCCTCAACTGTGGCCTGGCTTGGCCAATCAATCAGCGATCTGGTGGCCATGCCTTGTCTCACAATACTTACCGGCCGTCCCGAATTCAATCCGCTCTGGCTGGCGCATGAAGATTTGCAACCGGATTTACGCTTGCTTACACTCGATCCGCTGCCGCCACAGGCAGCCGAACAGATGGTATTCAGCGTGACGGGCAAAAGCCTGTTAAATGCTGTAATGCGGCAGGAAATCGTGACCAAAACAGATGGCATTCCACTGTTTGTCGAGGAGTTGACCAAAACATTGATCGAGCAATCCGCGTTCAAAGATACAGTTGGAGGTGTCACCACTATTCCACCAACTTTGCAGGATTCGCTGGTGGCACGGCTGGATCACCTGGGGGCAGCGAAGGAAACCGCACAGTGGGCGGCCGTTCTGGGGCGCGAGTTTTCATATCCTGTTCTACAGGCCTGCGCACCTTATGATGTGCAGCGTTTACAAAATGACCTGGAACGCCTGATCGAGGCGGAGTTGGTTTCGCCCATTCATGATCGGCCGAGCAACGGAGCAACGGCCGATCGGTTTACTTTCCGACATGCCTTAATGCAAGAGGCTGCATACGGTTCCCTGTTGCAACACACCCGCGAGCTATATCACCGGCGCACAGCGGAAACTCTGGAGACAGACTTTCCGCAAATCGCAGCAACCCGGCCGGAAATCCTGGCCGATCACTTTGCCAACGCAGGCTTATCAATGCAGGCCGTTGATTACTGGTTATTGGCCGGCGAAAGAGCCACCAAACAAGGCGCAACCCTAGAAGCACGCATCTTTTTTGATCGTGCCCTAGAGCGGATCGCGGCCGAGGATCACGAGCGACGCTGGCGTTCACTGAGCGGACGGGAGGCCATATTCAATTTGCGTGAGGAGCGCGCAGCGCAGTATGCGGACATTTTGGCCTTGTTAGAACTGGCTGAAATTCTCGACGATGATACGCGGCGGGCACAGGCCTTTATGCGGCAGGGGATGTATGCCTTACGCCGCAAAGATTTTGCGCTTATGCTGCCCGCTGTGGAGGCAGCAGTAAGGGCTGCGGCTCGGGCGGGCAACCATCGCTTAGAGGTGCATGGATTAACCAGTAAAGTCACGGGGCTGACATATGTCGGCCATTGGGAAGCGGCCCATCAGGCAGCTGAGGAAACATTGGCAAAGCTACCCATAATTGAAGATGAGGTTTTTCGGGGGTATGTACACGGGGACTTGTCGTTTTATTATTCTCGCATCGGCGATTTGTCCCGCGCTTTGCAGCTTATGATCCTGGGTGCGGAAGCGGCGCGGCGAACCGGCGATCAGCGCAAAGAGAGCCGCTTGAGATTGAATATCGGCTTCGTCAATATACAATTGGGTCGTTTTGTCGCAGCGCAAGCCGCATTTGAAGAAGGTCTGGCGTTAGCCGAAACGATGGGCGACCAGGCCTTGCAGACCAGTCACAGATATAACCTGAGCTATGCAATTTGGTGCAGCGGGGATGGAGAGTTGGCACAGGAAGTAGGGAAACAGGCACTATCAGAATTTCAAACGACTGGCTCTAACACGTTGGGGCAGGCATGTTGCCTGGCCTACCTGGGAATTTATCTTGAAGCTGCTGGCGATTTAACTGCGGCAACGGATCGGCTGGCGGAAGCCCGAAAATTGTATGCCAGCATTGGCGTACTCTCATATCGAATGGAAGCGCAGGCCACTGAGGCTCGCTGTTTAAAGGCCTTGGGGCAACTAGAGGTGGCGCGGCAACTGGCTACTGAAGTATGGGCGTATCTACATGAACACGGAACCAAGGGGATAGACTTTCCCTCACGGGTGTATCTGTGTTTAGGCGAGGGTCTAGGTAATTCAGAGTACGAGGTGATTGATATGGGTTATCGGGATTTAATGGAACGGGCAAAGAAAATCAGCGATACGGATTGGCGCCGATCGTTTCTGCAGAATGTGATCGAAAACGATGCCCTAATAACCCGATGGGAAAAGATGGCTGTCAGTTCTTAGGATATGGTTATATTTGTTAAAAACTCCTGCAGCCACCCTGGTACCGCATCTGCTTCCTCAGCTCGTTCCTCAGTACTCATAAAACCCAACAGCGTATGCCAGGTTAACGCACGATTGACCGCACCAATTATCTGGGCTAAGTCGAAAGCAGTTCTTAGCGTTTTTAATGTACCATACGCCTGCCACTGCATGAGGTAACTGTTTAGAAGGTCATCTAATGCGGGATCGTCATCGTCTAATTTGAGGATGTAAGCGGCGATGCGCAAAACGATAATCATGGAGAAAAAGGGATGGGCCAGACAGACTTCGCCCCAATCAGCAAAGATGTATTGTTCGTCGCGTACAAAGATATTGTTGTCATGAAAATCATCATGGTGCAGCGTTTCAGGAATGCCAAAGGCGGCTAAACGTTGACACAGCCGCTCAAATTCAGGCACAAGCTGTTGTACTTGCACATATTCGGCGGTCGTTAAGCCATCCTCTTGATCAATTAACAGCGCATCTGTATCCGTGAGCAGTTCGGCAAATAATGCGGGTAATTGATTTAATCGACGGTCAAAGATGCCCATTGCTAATAAGGCATCGACGCGATCTAGCAAGGCGATTTGCATTTGGGCGTATTGGGCAACGGCCGTATGCCATCGATCCAACTTCCCCTCAGTTTTAATCAGTCCGCGCAGTGCTTCGCCGCTGTCCTCAAGCAAGAGCCACCCCTTTTGGGTATCGACCGCCACAACAACAGGAACCGGCATCTG
>CAYGMR010000264.1:0-2396 GCA_964350725.1 uncultured Ardenticatenaceae bacterium
AAGATGGAGAAGTGCAGCGGTTAAGCAACGCAGAATGGCAAATTGAGGTACTTGAGACGTGGACAAGCCCTACCAGCGGTGGTACTTACCCGGCTGGATGGCGTATTACGATTCCGTCAATTGATTTGGTGCTGGAGGGACGGCCGTTGCTAGCTGATCAAGAACTCAATGTATCCACAGTCTATTGGGAAGGCGCAGTAGATTTCACAGGCACCTTAGACGATGAACCCATCACTGCACAAGGTTATATTGAGATGACCGGTTACGCTGATGCAACAGGTGAAGATCAAAGCACCGGAATAGAGTAAGCACGTATGACGCTATCAATCGTCACTAATGTCAGGTCATATTCGAGCGCTTGGCACATAAGCATGCTAAACTGCTGATCAAATGTTTTTTGCGTTGGACTGGCAAATAAACTCCCGGAGGCTGTGGCAATTTAATCTTCCCGATTTGGTACTTGATGCCAACCTCCCATACCGAAACAGTACTGAGAAACACTTCATTTGTAAGGGATCTAATCTCATCGCGCCATTGGTCGGGCAATCGAGTATCACCACTAATAAACCACAAGAAAATATGCGTATCTAATAGTAAATTCATGCCCCTTCAAAATCCCTCAACACATCTTCTGGTAAGGGAGCATCAAAATCTTCAGGAACAAAAAAATCTCCAGCAGACAAGCCAAATGGTCGTAATATGTGAGGGATGGAGTCTTTTTCTTCCATTATCGTAACCAAAGCCCGACGTGATGAGGACAATTTTATTTCTTCCAAAAGACGGACATTGCCTTCCTTATCAATCAATGCTTCTACCGTTCGCAACATTTTTCTAATCCTCAAACTCTTTTTCTTCACAGTATACGAAAAACCATGCTGCTGAATCAATCTGTCCCAAACTTGTTAATCTGAAAAAACCACTTCTTCCTTGCCCGCCAACATATCCTGAATGCGCTTCACCACAATATCCAAATGCCCTGCTTGATTCACAAAGTCCAAATCATCCGTGCGAATGGTCAAGACAGGACATAAATCAAAAGTTGCCATCCATTCGGCATAGAATGAGTCGAGCAGAGATAAGTAATCGGCCGTAATGCCTGTTTCCATTTTACGACCGCGCTGCTGAATACGTTCCAAGAGTAAAGGCACGGGTGCTTTCAAATACAGCAGCAAGTCGGGGCGCTGTAGGTTTTCTACAACCAGGTTGTAAACCGTTCGATAAGCCGCGTAGTCGCGCTCATTTAGATTGCCCATATGATGCAACACACGCGCAAAGATATACGCATCCTCATAAATGCTGCGGTCAGCAATCGCAGATTGTGGATTTGTGGCCAATGTCTTGTGCTGCTCGGCACGATGCCCCAAGAAAAACACTTGCAAATGGAAAGCCCATTGTTTCATATCAGCGTAAAAGTTGGGCAAATAGGGGTTGTCGGCGACAGATTCATAGCCAGAAAGCCAATTCAGACGCGCACCAATGCGCTCAGTGAGGGAAGTTTTGCCGGAACCGATGTTGCCAGCAACAAGAATAAATCGTTTCGTCATAAGTCAAGTAGTCCTGTAGTTGAGTAGTTTTGTGGTCGGAAGTGTCTTGATTGCTATTGTATCAAATATAAAATACATTATCATCACATTAAGGAAGTGGGCTCAATTGCAAGCCGCGCCAGCCAATGGCTATAATCATACTCAAATGAAGCGATATTATGTCTTGTTATTGATTGTGATTTTGTTTTTGAGCGCTTGCAGCAGCCAGAGCTTGCCGTTGCCACAAGATTCACGCGCAGATGAGCCACCAGCCAACAGCGAAAATTCGGTGGCAGAAACGGCCGTTGCCAACTCCAACACCCCTTCAGCAGAAGAACCCATCCCCGATGCCGGTGGCTACGCTCGTGCCTTTTATCGTGCCTGGGAGGGTCTAGATTATATCGGCATGTACAGTTTGCTCTCACAACAAAGCCAAGCCAAAGTTGGCAGTGAGGCGTTCGTCAGCAGCTATCAAGATGCGATGGACACCGCGCGTGTCAAAGCGGTACATGCACAACCGCTCTCATTGGTGCAAGAAGATGAACGCGCCGAATTTGGTGTGCGTGTGACCTGGGATACGGCCGTTACCGGCCAAATCACCCGCGACTACAACGTCCCGCTCACCTACAAAGACGGCCGTTGGGGCATCGAATGGCACGAAGGTTTGATTCTGCCCGAACTCGAAGGTGGCAATCGCCTCAGCATGGAATATGAGATTCCGTCACGTGCTAACATTTACGATGTCAACGGCCAGGCACTTGCCTATCAAGGCAAAGTCATCAGCCTTTCCGTGATTCCAGGACAAATCCAAGATGAAACTTATTTCTTAGGCGTGCTCAGCCAGGTGTTAGGCAAACCAGCAGAAGATATTCA
>CAYGMR010000264.1:2406-8300 GCA_964350725.1 uncultured Ardenticatenaceae bacterium
GCGTCTGCAAGATTTTGCCGCCGATATTCAGCCACTAATCGGCGCGGGTTTGGCCCCGCCCGAAGGCCGCACGACGCGCATCTATGATCCCGATGGCGTCGCCCCCCACATCATCGGCTACACCGGTTTTATCCCCGCCGAACAAATCGAGTATTATTTGGAAGAAGGCTATCGCGGCGACGAACAGGTCGGGCTCGTGGGTATGGAAAGCTGGGGTGAAGAATATCTAAACGGCACGCGCGGTGGCACATTGAGTGTCTACACATCAAACGGCGAATTTGTCAGCACCCTGGCAGACCAGCAACCCAAACAATCACGCAGCCTTTTTACAACGTTCGACAAAACTTTCCAAGCGGCGGTCGAACAGGCACTTGCCGAGGCAATTACCAGTCATCCGACTGCTGAACATGGCGCTGTGGTCGTAATGGATGTCAACAACGGCAAAGTAAAAGGCATGGCCAGCTATCCCAGCTATAATCCACAGATATTTGACGGCGCACGTCCCAATGCAGATATTGAGTTAGGACAGGTGTTTAATGATCCAGGACGGCCGTTAATCAATCGCGCCGCACAAGGAGCCTACCCGGCAGGGTCTGTTTTCAAAATCGTGACGATGGCAGCCGGTTTAAACAGCGGTCTTTATACCCCAGACACACTTTACACCAGCACCGGCACGTGGACTAAATTAGGGGATGTCAATGCAAAAAGAGATTGGCTGGAAGGCGGGCATGGCACCATCACCCTCAAACAAGCCCTGGTCGTTTCCTGCAACTCTTGCTTTTACGACGTTGGCTACAATATTGACGGTCAGGACAATACCTTGCTACCACGTATTGCCAAGGAATTTGGTCTGGGACAACGAACTGGCATTAGTGGTATTGGCGAAACTGGCGGTTTGATTCCGAGCCCAGAATGGAAAGCAACCGAACTTGGCGAAGGCTGGGCGACTGGCGATGCCGTCAACATGGCCATTGGGCAGGGGTATGTGCAGGTGACACCTTTGCAAATCGCGAATATGGTAGCGGCCGTTGCCAATGGCGGCACCCTCTATCAACCCACGCTGGTTGATCGCATCGGCGCCGCTGGCGACGCACCTGAAGAACCCTGGCCAGCCCAAACCATTGGACAACTACCGCTCGACCCTGATCAGATGGCCGCACTCAAAGATGGGCTTTGGAATGTCGCCAATGGCCCCTGGGGTACGGCCACCGATAGATTTGACGGGCTGCCTTTGCAAGTTGCCGGTAAAACAGGCACGGCCGAAGCCCCGCCCAATGATCCGCACGCCTGGTTCGCTGGCTACGCGCCCGCCGCGCCTTACACCACCCAGGATGGCACATACCTCGAAAACCCCGAAATCGCGATATCTGTTATCATCGAAAATGCTGGCGAAGGCTCAGAGGTTGCCGCCCCCATTTTCCGCCGCATCGTCGAACTCTATTATGGCATTCCGACAACACCATTTCCCTGGCAAACTTAGCTAAAAAAACTTTACAATGTCATATAAGACGCTATAATGACATCATAATGCGCGCTGTTATAGACACCAACATCTTGTTCGAAGGCTTAACTAAACGAAATAGCGCCAGTGCCTACATCCTTAGATTGTGGCAAGCGCAGTTGTTTCAGCCCTGTGTATCGTTAGCGCTACAATACGAATATTATGATGTTCTAGCAAGAAAACTTTCATCACAACGATGGAATCGCATTCAACCCGTACTGGGTACGCTGTTAGGTCGCGCGCATCCTATTGTGCTTCATTACCGTTGGCAACCTAGTTCACCAGACCCAGGTGATGAAAAGATTATTGATTGCGCCATGAATGCCAGAGCATGGATTGTCACTTATAACTTACGAGACTTCATGCTGGCCAGGTTTAATTTAGGACTTGTTGTGCTATCTCCACAAGAATTTCTTGAGCATTTAATTGATTGAGCAGAGGAACGTGTCATGCGACGATTTACACTTAGATTACCGGAAACACTTTATCAACGGTTGGAATTGTTAGCAAGCAGTGAAGGTGTATCACTCAATCAATATCTCCTTTACTCACTTTCACAGCACACTGCACGCGCTTACCATGTTCAACCTATTCCCAAAGATGAAATCAAAAGACAGCGGGACCAATATAATGAATTGATCGATATGCTTGACACCGTTTCAAATGCAGAATTCGATGCAATTCTAGCCGAAGGCAATCTAGCAGACCCAGAATCAACTATTGAGCCTGAATTAGCGGCCCGCATTGAAGCAAAAATTATGGCTGCCCGTGCAGGACAATCGAACTCGTGAAGTTGATTATTCAAATTCCTTGTTATAACGAAGCAGAAACTTTGCCAGAGACGTTGGCGGAACTGCCTTTGCATATCGATGGAGTGGATGTGATTGAGACGTTGGTAATTGATGACGGCAGTGAGGACGATACGGCCGTTGTCGCCAAACAATACAACGTCACCCACATCATCAGCCATCCCAAAAACATGGGGTTAGCAGCCGCGTTCCAGACCGGACTGGATACCTCTCTAAAGTTAGGCGCTGACATCATCGTCAACACCGATGCTGACAACCAATATCCAGGCCGCTATATCTCTGATTTGGCAGCACCCATCGTGAATGGGGCCGCTGATATGGTCATCGCCAATCGCCAGGTCAACCAGATCGCCCATTTTTCACTCTTGAAAAAGGGTTTGCAGAAGCTGGGTAGTTGGACAGTGCGCACGGTTAGCGGCACAGATGTACCCGATGCGCCCAGCGGTTTTCGTGCTTATTCACGAGAGACTGCCTTGCGGCTGCATATTCTAACCCGCTTTAGCTACACTTTAGAAACGATTATCCAAGCGGGCAAGTTGGGTCTAACAATTGTCAGTGTGCCGATTAAGACGAATGAAACGTTACGGCCGTCACGCTTGCAGCGTAATATGTGGCACTTCATCAAAGCCCAAGCCGGTACAATTTTGCGTCTCTATGCCTTTTATGAACCGCTCAAAACCTTTAGTTATATCGCACTGCCCTTTTTGTTATTAGGCGGACTTTCCTGGCTGCGCTTCCTCTACTTTTACTTTCAACAAATCGGCGGTCATTTGCAATCTTTAACCATTGGCACAGGTCTGTTTCTCGTTGGTATCCTGATCTTGCTTTTTGGCATCCAGGCCGATATCACCAGCAAACACCGCCAAATCAGCGAAGAGATGCTTTACCGCTTAAAAAAGATGGAATTGGAGCAAAATCATGCGCGCCAAGATTCGTGAACGTGCCAACCAATTTTTTGTACGCTATCCGCGCATCGGTCAAGTCGGTTACGATTTTTTGCGTATCAGTGGGATCGATCGTTCTACCCATGGCACAAAACCATTCCTGAAAAAGCTGGCACAACGTGGCTTTGCCCCTCAAACCATCATCGACGTGGGTGCCAATCATGGCGGCTGGAGTCGAATTGCAACGGCCGTTTACCCCCAAGCCAACTTTGTCTTAATTGAACCCCAGGCAGAAATGGCACCATTTCTCAACAATTTGTGCGCAAGCAACCCCAAAATGGAATGGATTCAAGCTGGGGCTGGTGCTGAAAATGGAGAATTAGCCTTAACAGTTTGGGATGATTATCAGGGTTCCGCTTTTTTAACCGATGAAGTCCACCAAATGATCCCCTATGCGCAGCGCAGGCAAGTGCCCATTATCACCCTCAACAGTTTGATTACAGAGCAAAAAATTGCCACCCCCGATTTTGTAAAAATCGACGTACAAGGCTTTGAAATGGAGGTTCTGCGCGGTGCCACACGTTGTTTAGGCCAAACCGAACTTTTCATCCTCGAAGCGTTTCTTTACCACCCGCAAAATGCACGCCCAAATTTCTATAAAATTGTGTCGTTTATGGAATCGTATGGATATGCAATTTATGATTTCACTGACATGGCGCATCATCCCCAAAACGGTGCATTAAGCCAGGTGAATGTCTGCTTTGTGCTAGCAAACAGCAACTTACGTTAACGCTAAAATAGCTCCTAGACGTTCGAGTCTAAGGGAGTCAGCCCTCAGATCGTACCCATTTACGTAAGCTTTTCTGAGAGTTGTTGGCCTTCGGGACCACAGACAACTCTTTCTTGAACACGCATTGGATCAAAGAAGCGCGATAACCAACCATGCCAATGGGTAATATGGTCGAGGTTAACAGCATAATAAATCCAACGGCCGTCTATCACATCGCGTCGTGAATTTACCAAACCCGCTTTTTCCAATACTTTTAGATGATGCGAAAGCAAGTTGGGAGCCAACGCTAAGTTGTCTCTCAATTCACAATTGCAAGAGTCTCCGGTCATCAATTCGGCAAAAATACGCAAGCGATTGGGATCAGAGAAAGCTTTGAATACGGCCGTTATCTGTGTTAGTTCCTGTTCATCCACATTATCACCTTTGATGCTTCCCCCTATTTTACCCAATATCTGGATTAAACAAATGCGGGTAACTGCCACCCTGAATGATGTCGCAATGCAAATGAGGTTTTTTCATTACGCACAGCGTCCTCTCACTTAATTTTGCATGCTGACAAGCCAGTGGGCAACTTCTTGATTCGTAGGAATACGTCCAGAGACCATCACTTGCTCGTTAATGACCAATCCAGGTGTCGCCATGACACCATAACCCATTATTTGTCCGTAATCGGTTACTTTTTCGATATCTGCATCTACACCCAACTTCTCTATCTCACTATTGGTTATCTGTTCCAGACGTTTACAGTTAGTACAACCGGGACCAAGAACTTTTATTTTTAACATGTGATTTTCTCCAATTATAGGTAAACTGCGATAATTCTTTTGAAATAAAGGGGTCGCAAAATCGCGGTTTCCTTGAGGAATTCACAAAATCATGGCTGTTATTGTTCAAATTGCTTTTTGTGAATTACCTAATTCAATTATGATTGAAACAATTTAGCAAAAAATTTTTGCCTGTTTTCCCTAGTTTAAGCTTGATCTCTTTATGCTCAAAGTGACATTGATCATATGTATACCATGACAATTGTAATACTTCAATGAATATTGAATTAATTTCCATGAACTCAGAATTCAACTTTTAATATACCCGTCAAGAAGCCATTCCACATACGCTCGAACCAAATTTATTCAAGTAGATCCCCTCGCTCCGATCTAGTCCCTTGATATTCCAGCAACTAGAAAGTGGTTCATATCCTTATCTTGAAAATTTAGTTGAAAACGATAAAATTCTTTGGGGCAACAAGGTTATGATTCTCCCATTTTTTCTGAAGGGACTACAAATAGTCACCAAATTCCTTTTATCGTTACCTAAATCTTCAACCGAACACGCTTTTTAAATAAACAGGAGCAATTTATGAAACATAATCGTATTCTTATCTTGACTTGTGTGATTATTGTTGCAATGGCCATTCCGATTCTGCTATTCCAGTTGATAGGCAGCCATTCTGTTTCAGCCGACACAGAACATATTGTCTGGGGCGATCCACATGTCGGCTTTGTCATCAATACAAGCTCGGGCATGCAACCCGAAATCGATCAGATCAATGCTGCCTGGGGACAAGTTGGCGCATATTGGGGCTGCCTCACGTGCACATACCACCTCACTCAATTCCAGGACAATGCCATGTACCTAGGCAAAACTCAAAACGAAACACAATTTGGTATTTGGCTGGATGACCTTAACGCCGCAGAAGAAGGAGAGTGCGCCGAAAATTCGTACGCTGGGTTGCGCGAATTTACGCTCAATTTACCCAATGATGCTGCCCCTACCTCTGATGCGCTACTCTTCTCTGATTCACCCCCCATGGGCAATCGAAATGCCTTCGGATTCGTAGTTGACAAGATGATCGAGAACAACGTTCGGGTTCACAATGTAGGCCGATCTCTGTGCAACAACGAAAACTTACC
>CAYGMR010000265.1:0-8296 GCA_964350725.1 uncultured Ardenticatenaceae bacterium
TTTGATTAACAAAACATTTGCCGTGTCATTCTGAACGCAGTGCAGTGCAGTGAGGAATCCCATAAGTGTTAGCCTTCGCAAATGCCGTAGAGATTCCTCGTTGCACTCGGAATGACACTGAAATCGGCCGTGTCATTCTGAATGCGCCAGTGCTTTAATGATGATAGAAATGTCAACCTGGGTTGACATTTCTGTTCGGATCAGAAGCCAGAGCGTTTAACAGCACACTGCTGAAAACAAAAAACCCCGCAACATAAAAATGTGCGGGGTTTTTTGATGTTTGAAATATGTAATTGTTATTTATGCTTCGGCACTAGCTGCTGCATCGGCCGCTTCTTCTTTGGCACTGGCAGCAACTTCTTCCTCACCTTCACGTTCGATGAGAATTGAGAATTTGGCGACCCAAGCACCGACGAGTGCCAAAACCGACCAGGGGCCAAGCACCAGAATACCGGCTGCGCCCGCATACATGGGGATCGAAATCAGCTTTTTGCCGCTTTCGTCCAGCACTGTGATCTTACGCACGGCCGCTTCACGCAATAATTCTTGAACTTTGCCGAGTACTTGATCGCCTGCAACACTAACTTCTTCAGTCCAGGTTTTGCCCTCTTTGGGGGCTTCTTCATATTCTTCTTCAATATTGATTGTATGTTCTGTCATTTATTAATTCCTCTTATTATACGCTATTTATTGACCGGGAAATCTGGCCCAAATTATTGAATTCTGTAAACCTATACGCAGGAACTGACAGAAGGTTGCGCCAGCGTAAAAGGACTACAGCGGGTAAGGGCAATAACGGGTTGTTTGTGACAGGTGTACCCGTCCTTTTCCAAATCTGATGGGATTCCTTGGGGGAAGTGTCAACCACGGTTGACACTTCTGTGTGCTTGAAGAACGCCACGGTTTTTCTGAATCCTGAACCCTTGACATATAGCATAATAATATGATCTCAGCTAACATTAGTAAGTAGATTTTTGAGGAGAATGTAGATGTCAGAAGATGAAAGAGATCATGGGATTCAGTTCCCGCAAGATGCCAACGGCCGTCGTAGTTCTATTGCCACTGGTAAACGGATTTTAGCAGCGGCTGTTGAGCCCATTGATGCGGCCGTGGCTGATGCTTTGTTATCCGAATCGAAGTGGCGTGATCATTACCCCCAGCATATTTACAATCAGGTCTTGTTGGGGCTGGAAACCCCCGAAAATGGGCTTGAAATCGCGCGTAATGGTTTGAATGCTGTATATGACCAATTTGAATTTGTGCGCGCTGACGGCAAATTTTCGCTGCGAGAGGCTTGTGCTGCGCCAACGGGAACACCGCTGCACACGGCCACAATTCATGGCACAGGGTCGCCCCCACCAGAAAAACTATCGATCCCCTACCATGGGGAACAGTTGGTCGGGCAGCAGCTTTTGGCCCAGCTCGGAGAATGGGAAGAACAAGGTGTTGTGGAGCCATCCCACGCCAATGCGATTCGCTCCGTGAAGGCGAACCCCGAATGGCTTGATCTGTCAGACTTAACATTTGTGTTGTTGGGTGCTGGCGCCGAGATGGGGCCGCTGCTGTCGTTGCTGCGTTATCGCGCCAATGTCGTCGCGGTAGATATCGCGGACACGACCGTTTGGAGACATTTAATCAACCTGGCCCATCGCTCAAACGGTAAATTTCATTTTCCGCTACGCACTGCCCCGACTGAAAATATGAGCGATACAGAATTGGCACAACAGGCCGGTTGTGATTTGCTCACTGAAACACCCCAAATCGCCGCCTGGTTGATGGGGTTTGCTGACCCATTAACCATCGGTTCCTATGCTTATTTGGATGGCACGAAACATGTGCGTGTTGTGCTGGCGATGGATGCGATTGCAGATCATTTGCTGGCAAACCGTGCGGATGTTGCGCTGGCTTATTTGCTCACGCCCACAGATGTTTATGCGGTCCCACATGAAGCGGCCGACATCGCCAGGGAGCGGTATGCTGAGTGGAAAACAGCGCGGGCTTGGAGCAATCCTAAAATCTGGCAAGAACCTTTAAATTTCTTGAGTGGTGGACGCTTCTTTACCCCTAATGTTGTTGACATGATCACGGCCGCTGACGGCAATGTGTATGGCATCACTGATTGTTTGGTCACACAGCAAGGGCCAAACTATGCGTTGGCGAAACGGATGCAGCAATGGCGTGCTTTGGTGGCACGCGCGGATGGTGCGATTGTGTCTGCCAATGTCGCACCGGCCACAATCACGCATTCGGTGATCAAGAATCAGGCATTGGCGGCGGCCTATGCGGGTGCATCTCGTTTTGAAATTGAAATCTTCCACCCCGAAACCAGCAATGCCTTGATGGCGGCGCTGTTGATCCACGATTTGCGTAATCCTAAAGCGGCATCAAATCCGGCCGTCAAATTGGCCCACCCTTACGAGCTTTTCATGCAAGGTGCAGCGCATAATGGTTTATGGCGCACTGGTTTTAGGGCACGGTCTGTTTTGGAGATTGCGGCCGTATTAGGCTGGCGACACGCACAAAAATCCACGTGAAAAAGACCTCAAACTTGTACTGAGCAGCGCTGAAGCCTGCCACAGATTTTACTCTTAATCCGTGATCATCCGTGAAAATCTGTAGCAAAAAAAGCGAATTAATTCTCGTCCAAGATTTCCAACAACGATTCAATATCTTGCTGTAACAAGGCCAAGAGGCGTGCCGCTTCTTGGCGGTCTTCGGTTGTGAGTGTCGCGTGATTAAACAGCGAGAGGTGATGACGTGCCCAACGGATGCGTTGAATGCTCATGGGGATGTTGCTGAGCGGCGTGCCATCTTCGGGAGGTGGTAAAACTGGGGAGGGTGTTGGTTCGGCTACGGCCGTTTCCGAACCGGCCCTCGTTGCGGCTGGCGGACTTTGTGCAGCTTGTGGCTGGGCTAAGAGGCGCATCGCTTTGTGGGTGGTTAAATCCGGCGATTCTTTCAACAAACGGGCGACTTTGCCTACATCGGCCCCTTCGATGTCACCGGCCATACGTGCTTTGTGTAGGGCGCGTTGTTGGGAGGGCTTTAAACCTTGATAGATGCGTGTGTCGCGTTCAGTTAAGTTGCCTTCACGCACGGCCGTTTTGATTTCTTCAGGCAAATCCAGCAGTTTGATTAACTGGTGAATGCGTTGGCGTGAGTAGCCTAAGCGGCCACCAACTTTGGCCCAACTAATTTTTGTGTTCCACGGTTTGTCGCTGCTATCATCGTTGGCCTGGAATGCGTCCAATTCTTCCTGCAATAAATCGCGTAACCGCAGCAGCGCACCGGCGCGATCGACATCGTTCAAATCTTCGCGCTGAATATTTTCAACGACCTGGCGCACAAAACGAGTGACTTGATCGTAATCACGGCGACGGACAACGGCCGGAATGGTTTCCAGTCCCGCCAAACGGGCCGCACGCCAGCGGCGTTCACCATGCACGATCATGAACACATTCGGCCGTATTTGTGTGACTTCGATCGGTTGGATCACACCATCTTGTTGGATGCTTTCGCTAAGTTCTTGCAGCGATTCAACCGGGAAAGTGTTACGGGGCTGATCTGGATCCGCTTGAATGGCATCGACGCGGAGTGCCAATAATTGTAATCCCGAAGCTTGTTCGACATCTTTTTCTGTCTCAAAAAGCTGCGACAGATCGCCTGTGCGGGGTTGGATAGGTTGATTTAGATTGAATTTCGGCCGTTTTCTTGCCATAAGAGTTGTCCTGAAATTGTTTGATGTTGCTGATAGAAGTTACACGGAGTTGCACGGAGGAAAAATAGAGAACCTGGAGAAGATAAGGAGAAAATGCGTTTGTTAACATTTGTTTTCTGCTTTGTTGACAGGTTTATCAAATATAAGAACCTCAAAAATCTCCGTGACCCTCCGTGTATTCTCCACAGTTCTCCGTGTACCTGCTACTTCATTTCGGAATTAGTTGTTGGGCGATTTGACGGTAGGCGAGTGCGCCTTGGCTGGTTGGATCGTAGGCGACGATGCTTTGTCCGGCAGCGGCGCTTTCACCAAAGCGTACCGAACGTTTGATGATGGGGTCGAATATGCGCATGTTTTCGCCGAATTGGTCGTTGACGGCCGTTAATACATCCTGCGTCAATAAGGTGCGTGTATCGGCCATCGTTAAAATGATGCCTTCAATTTCTAGGGTCGGATTCAATTTCTTGCGGCGTACCGTCTCGATGCTGGAAAGGATCATAAAGGCACCCCGTGCCGCTAGATACTCCGTTTGAATGGGGACGATGACGCTGTCGGCGGCTGTTAGGGCGTTTATCACCAACAAGCCCAAGGATGGATTACAATCGATTAAGATGAAATCATAAGCATCGGCAATATCTTCGAGCAGGGTTGCCAAAACCCGTTCGCGGCTGAGCGTGTTGATCAGCGCCACTTCGACGAGACTGAGTTCGGGTTGTGAAGGGAGAATATGGAAGCCTTCGGCCGTTTCATAAATCGCATCACTGATATCTCCATCGAGTCCATCTACTTCTGCCTTCAATGGATCATAAATTGTCGGCGAAATTTGGTCAGGATCAAAGCCGACATGTTGGGTCAGATTGCCTTGAGGATCAAGATCGATGGCTAAAACGCGCTGGCCTAAACGGGTTAGGGCAGCAGCTAGATTGATGGTAGTCGTTGTTTTGCCAACACCACCTTTTTGCATGGCAATCGCTATTATGCGGGTCATCGTTCCTTCCTAGTTGCAAAATAAGTTAGTTTGAGTAGCACCATATCTGCCACGAATTACACGAATCTCACGAATCAAAACGGTCTAAATTCGTGTAATCTGTGAAATTCGTGGCGAAATTGTTTCTACGCAGTCTAAACGATAACACGAAGCAAGGTCAGCGTCAAAAGGTTGAAAACGGCCGTTTTTTGTGAAAAATATCCTATAAACTTGCAAGACCTTTGTTTATTATAACGCACTGTGTTATAGTGTGAATTGACGCACTGTGTTATGGATGAAAGTGGGAAATAATCGCCATTTTTAAGCAGGTTATTCGGTCACTTTCGGCAGCCAAAACTAAGTGCAAAATTCAATAAAGTCCTCTTTATTTCCTGGCAGCTAAGTTCAGGAACACGATATTAAAAATGGATGGGGAAAGCATGACCACTGAGCAAAATAAAACAAAAGAAGACGTGTTTGATTACGTGATAATCGGATCTGGTTTTGGCGGCAGTGTGTCTGCACTGCGACTGGCCCAAAAGGGGTATCGCGTATTGGTTTTGGAACGCGGCAAACGTTATAACAGCAAAGATTTTCCGCGTTCCAATTGGAATCTGTTCAAATATTTATGGCTGCCAGCTTTACGCTGTTTTGGCATTCAGGGGCTTAATTTTTTTGATGATATCTGGATTCTGAATGGCAGTGGCGTGGGCGGCGGCAGTCTTGTTTATGCTAGCACGCATATTGTGCCGCCCAAACGATTTTTTGAAGCCGAAGAGTGGGCAGACCTGGCCGACTGGGAAGCAGAATTGATGCCGTTTTACGATGTCGCCAATCGCATGTTAGGCACGGCCGAAAATCCCAAATATTGGCCTGCAGATCATCGTTTACATGAGATTGCTGTCGAATTGGGTCAAGAGAAAACCTTTTCGCCCACACCCGTTGGCATTTATTTTGGCGAAGAAGGTAAGACAGTGCCCGATCCGTTTTTTGATGGCGAAGGGCCAGAACGTGCTGGTTGTATTCATTGTGGCGGCTGTATGGTGGGGTGTCGGCATAATGCCAAAAATACCCTCGATAAGAACTATTTGTATCTTGCTGAACGTTTAGGCACAGAAGTGCGTCCCGAATCGAATGTATTGGATATACGGCCGTTGTATGGTCCACAACCCGGCGCAGCACGTTATGAGATCGTTTATGAAAAAATCACCGATTGGGTTTTCAAACGCCAATCAACTGTACGCGCCCGCAATGTTGTGGTATCGGCCGGCGTATTGGGTACATTGAATTTGCTGTTGAAATGTCGCGACGAGAACAAATCCTTGCCATTAATCTCACAAAAACTGGGCAAAATGGTGCGCAGTAACAGCGAAGCGTTGTTGGGCGTTACGGCCCGCGAACAAAATGTGAATTATGCTGAAGGTGTCGCCATTAGTTCACACTTTTGGGTAGATGAAGTCACCAGTGTGGAGCCTGTGCGTTATCCGCCCGGTTCGTCGTTCATGCGCAGTTTGATTTTGCCTTTGGTAAATGTGGAGGGCAATTCTTGGTCACGTTTGAAACAATTGGTCGGTCAGGCGATCAAAAAACCATTTGATTTCATGACTGTGCGTGTCTTGCCCGGTTGGGCCAGCCGCAATACAGTTTTGCTGATTATGCAGACATTGGAAAACCGCATGAGTATTCGTCGCGGCCGTAGTTTGTGGACGCTCGGCACGAAAGGCCTGGTTACAAAACGGGATGAAGATCAACCGATTCCGGCAGTCATCGAGGCTGGTAGTGATGTGGTCAATCGTTTTGCGGAAAAGGTGGATGGCGTGGCCTGGGCGGGCATTAATGATGCGCTCAATATTCCCAATACGGCCCATGTTTTAGGGGGTTGTGGCATTGGCGCCAATGAACGCAGTGGTGTCATCGACATTAAGCATGAGGTATTTAATTATAAAGGTTTGTTTGTGGCTGATGGATCTGTAATTCCAGCCAATTTGGGCGTCAATCCTAGTCTGACGATTACAGCTATGACTGAACGTGCGATGGATTTGGTTCCGCCCAAACAAGAGATTAAACAAGTGCCGCCCTTGGAACGGCCGTTGGGTCTAGAACTGATACAAAATGGCAGCGGCCGGGGCCAATTCTTGCGCAGATCGATTCCCTATGTTGTAATGGCAGCAGCGGCCGTCCCGTTGGTTTTAGGTGCGCTGAAACTGGTTAAAGCTAAAAAATAATGTGTGAAATGAGAAATTCAAATGACAACAGAACGTGAATTCCTTCCCTTTAACAATCCGGCGACAGGCCAGCAGTTTGGTCGTGTGGCGATGGCAACAGAGGCCGAAGTAATATCCGCGCGAAAGCAGATGGCGGCCGTTGCGCCTGAATGGGCCGCCAAATCGGTCAAAGAGCGCATACGTATTTTGCGCAAGCTGCAAACCGTGATGATCGATTCGGTCGATGAGATTACTGAGGTAATCAATAATGATCATGGTAAAAGCCGTCAGGATGCGTTGATTGAAGTCCTGATGGTGGTGGATAAGCTGCATCAATATTATAAAAACGCGCCTAAATGGCTTAAACGCCGCTCCGTGCCGCCGGGACTATACTTTTTCCGTAAATATTATACTGAGCGCAAACCATTTGGTGTTGTTGCTGTGATTGGTCCCTGGAACTATCCCTTTGATTTGACGATGGCTCCGGTTTGCTCGGCGTTGTTGGCTGGCAATGTGGTCTTGGTCAAACCGTCGGAAGTATCGGCCGCTACGGGTGTGATGATGGAGAAATTATTCCAACAAGTGCCAGAATTATCCCGCTATGTCCGTTTTTTGCATGGTGACGGCCGTGTCGGTGCTGCTTTGGTTGATTCTAAACCCGATCTCGTCTTCTTAACCGGTTCAACCAATACAGGCAGAAAAATCGCACAAGCAACGGCCGCTAATATGACCCCCTTCCTGAATGAACTGGGTGGCAAAGACCCCATGATCGTGCTCGAAGATGCAAACATCGCCGCCGCCGCCAAATGGGGCGTGTGGGGCGCTTTTTATAATACCGGGCAAACCTGTATGGCGGTTGAACGTGTCTATGTTGTCAAGGATGTCTATGACGAATTTGTGGAGGCTGTGGTGGATGAGACCGAAAAATATAAAGTCGGTTATTCGCCAGACATTGACAACAAGTTTGATATGGGGCCATTAACTTTCCAACGTCAAATCGACATTGTAGAAGACCATTTAGCTGATGCAGTCGCCAAAGGGGCGCGCATTTTGGCTGGGGGCGAACGCAATGGCACCTTCATGCAGCCGACCGTTGTTGTGGATGTCGATCACACCATGAAGCTGATGTGGCAAGAAACGTTTGGCCCCGTGATTCCAATCATGAAGGTTGAAGATGAACAACATGCGGTTCAATTAGCCAATCACAGCGATTTAGGTCTCAGTGCTTGTGTGTGGACGCGGAATGTTAAACGTGCCGAACGCATTGCCAATCAGTTAGAAGTAGGATCGGTGAATGTGAATGATGCCATCGCCCATTATCCGGTTTCGCTGCTACCATTTGGTGGGATGAAGCTGTCGGGCGTTGGCCCTGCCGCACATCTGCAAAGCCACGGGATCGGCGTGATC
>CAYGMR010000266.1:0-8295 GCA_964350725.1 uncultured Ardenticatenaceae bacterium
GTCGGGGGCACAATAATTTCGCCAGGTTTTGTGTCTTTGAGGGCTTTTGATTGGCATAGAAACGGCCGTCTGCCCATACCACCATGAAAAGCATACACAGCCTCCTCAACCTGCAAGCGAATGATATAACCAGGAATTTCAACGGGTGTGTATATTTTGCCGCCCTGGCGACAGCCCATGCTGCCATCTGGCCAAGTTTGCGGTTGATAACTTAGAAATGTAATATCTTCAACTGCGATATCGAGTTGTTTGGCTAAACGCTTTTGCGCTAATTGGATCGCTTTTTGTGCATCTGTATCATGGGGCAATGTACTGCTCGGTTTTGCTAAGGTCAAGGTTTCACTGGGAGGGGTCATGTTTTCTTCTTCACCTGTAATTTCTTCTGTGGGAACTGGTTGTGGGGTCTCAGTCTCTGTCTCTTCTTGAGGAGGGGTAACGCTGGGTATAATCACGGCCGTTACATCCTTCTCCTCCTCAACTTCTACAGCCGTTTCCAAGGGCGAACTCGTAGCCATACAAGCGGATAGCCCACAAGCCGATAAGACTAAAAGGGCCAACACGAAAATTGCTGATAAGCGTTTAAATAATGGGGTCATTGTTTGTTCACCTCGTATGAACTTATGGGTGCAAAACGTGCTGGTATCGATTTCGTCTTTTTTTGCGGAATTGTTCTGCACCTGAAAACTATCTATTATTGAAACGGTCTGGTTTGCATAAAAGTTCCCAATACCTGGGTAAAGCTCATTTTTTGAACGGTTGCATGCTTACACAAAGGTTAGTAGCGGTTGAACAAAATCGCTTGTGTTTTGGATTGGGGTATACTGGCAAACATGCTTAAATTTTGGATTTATGGGGCAACATGGGCAATAAAATCCTGATTGTTGAAGATAATGAAGCCGTTGCACTTGGGTTGCGTTTTGGCCTGGAAAAAGAAGATTTCACCGTTTTCCATGCCACAACCGCCAAAGATGGCCGTCAGCTCGCGCCGCGTGCAGATATTATTTTATTAGATGTGCGTCTGCCGGATAGTGATGGTTTTGAATTATGCCGCCAACTGCGTGCTGCCAATTTGCGCCAGCCGATTTTGATGCTCACAGCCAAGGATGATTTAATCGACAAAATCATTGGTCTAGAGGTCGGTGCGGATGATTATATGACCAAGCCGTTTGAACTGCGCGAAGTTGTTGCCCGCATTCGTGCCTTGCTGCGGCGTGCTTATGGGACTTTATCGGCACAAGAAACGGCCGTTATCCACATAGGCAACCTGGTTATTGATTTAAGTAATCAACGTGTTCTGCGTGATGATGAAGAAGTCCACCTAACCAGCATCGAATTCAAACTGCTAACCTACCTGGCACAACACCCTAATCGCACCATTGATCGGCAAACCCTCATCGAACAGGTATGGGGATATGAATATTTTGTCGGCGACCAGCGCACCGTCGATGTGCATGTTCGTAATCTACGCCAAAAATTAGAAATCAATCCCCATATTCCTGATTATATCGTGACCGTGCGTGGCCAGGGTTATAAATTGGCAACAGAGACCAGCATCCCCTAAGTACAGACAAACATGCACTGCTGGATCGCTCGCGGCCATGTCTCCTGACCGTGCCGCAATTTCATCCCGCAGAACATTATTGATTGCGCTTAGCACAGTTGTAGCAGCCGGTTTAGCGGCTAAACGCACGGCTGAAGCCGTCACTACAAACCACCGTGTTACTAGTCGTCTAACAATATCTTGCGAGGGTCACTGATTTTTCCGGTAACGGCCGTTGCTGCTGCCACCGCCGGACTAGCCAAGAATATCTGCGAAGTCGGATGCCCCATACGCCCCTTGAAATTGCGATTGCCTGTCGAAAGACAAATATCCCCTTCACCCAATGTCCCTTGATGACGACCCATACACGGCCCGCAACCAGGAGTGGTCAACGTCGCCCCCGCCTCTAACAGGATTTGCATAGTGTCATCTTGCATGGCACGCAGCAGTTCAGGACGTGAAGCTGGCGAGATAAGCATACGCACATCGGGATGGATTGTTTTGCCACGTAAAATGTCGGCAGCGATGCGCATATCTTCGTAACGGCCGTTTGTACACGTCCCCAAAAACACCGCATCAATGGGCTGGTCAATGACAGCAGATAAATCAACGACATCATCCACCGAATGTGGCACGGCAATTTGTGGTTCAAGCTCGTCTAGATCGATGGTTATTGTTTGTGCATAACTCGCTTTAGGATCGACAAACAGCCAGTCCGGCACATCAAAACGTGCGGCAACTTCACCGTCTGGCGGAAAAATCCCCGCCTTAGCCCCTAACTCAATCGCCATGCTGGCAATGGTTTGGCGTTGGTTGAGCGGCATCCACGCCAGACCATGATATTCGATAGCGGCATAGGTCGCGCCGCCAATACCAAAAACGCTTGCAAGCTTGAGGGCTAAATCTTTGGCATCGACGTGGGGATGGAAACGGCCGTTGACCAGCACACGAATCGTCTCCGGCACACGAAACCAAACGCGACCCGTCGCCCAACTCAAAGCGATATCGGTGGAACCCATGCCCGTACCAAAGGCGCCCACAGCCCCGTAACTTGTCGAATGGGAATCTGAGCCAACGATGATGCGGCCTGGGCAGGCTAACTTTTCCTCGACCAACACCTGATGGCAAATGCCACGCCCAACTTCAAACAAGCGAATGCCCTGCTCACGTGCAAACCGCCGAAGTACATTCTGGCTGTTGGCGACGCTGACAGTAGATGCAGGCGCGACATGATCCATCACCAGCACAATTTGCTCAGGATCATAAACATGGTCTGTTTTGAGCTGTTCTTTGAGAATGCGCACCATGCCTGGCGTAAGCGAATCGTGTCCCATGGAAACATCTGGCTGCACAATGATCAATTCACCCGGCTGCACCGGTCTACCTATATTATTGGAGAGGATTTGTTCGCTTAGAGTTTGTGCCATATTTTTTGCCACGGATTATCGCGGATGCGAGCTATATATCTGTGTTCATCTGTGGCCTTTTAGATAACGGCCGTTGCCGCTTTTAATAAATCAGGGTCAATGTTGACGTTCAACAAATCAGCCACCTGGATAACACCTTCATGAATAGGCGGCGGATTGCTGACAATTTCTTCTTTGAGCTTGAGAAAAAAGCTGAGTTCAGAGGGGTGATTGATGCCGGGCAAGGCAGCGAACAGTCCGGCATGTGCTGTGCCCAGCGCTGAACTGGCTTGTGACCCAACCATCACCCCTTTGCCAGCTTTTCGTGCCAATGCCAGCATTTGTATCGAGTTTGTGTAGCCGGTACGTGCGGTCTTGATATTAAGGATATCGAAAGTGTCGAATGCCAGTTCACGCTGTAGATCGGGTAAGGTAAAGGTGCTATCGTCGGCAATAATGGGCAGATATTGGCCAGATTGCAGTCGACTGCGCGCCTGGATTTGTTCAACCGGCAGCGGTTCTTCACAATACAAAATTCCCATTTCACGCAGTTGGTCAAGGCGTGCAGCAGCATTTTCAAGCGCAAAACATTCATTGGCATCGGCGTAAAGCTGCATTGCATCTCCAAATTGGGTTTGTAAAGCACGTAAGCGACGCACATCAGCCGGCCAATCACGGCCAACTTTGACTTTGAGCACACGCACACCCTGATCGAAAACGCGCTGCGCTTCGGCTAACATGGTGTCATCATCGCCAACACCGAGAATGTAGCTAACGGGGATGGAGGTTCCCGTGCAACCCAAAAATTGCGCCAAAGAAACCCCCGCACTTTGCGCCAACGCAGCCTGCACAGCGATATCGAGTGCCCCTTTGGCGGTATGATTATTCTTGATTTGTTCCATAGAGCTCAAATCATGGGCAAATTGGCCCAACAGACGCGGCTTGAGTTCATGCTCAATGATGCTGCAAATCGAATAAACCGTTTCACCATAAATCGTGGGGCGCGGCGGCGCTTCGGCCACGCCCTGTGCGCCATCACTAAGCGTGACTTGCACCAACACATGGCGCAGTTCGTTGAGCACACTATGCTTGCCCCAGCGCAGCTGTCCTCGCAGCGGTAGCTGGAAAACGGTGGTTGTGATATTGGAAATGGTTAACATCTATGTAAAACCCCGTGATTTACGTTCATGCGTGTTCTATTGAAGTGCTTACTAAATGCGCAATTTCATCTGGTGTAAGGCTTGTTGTATCGGCATAAATCAGGCGTGTTGGAGCATGTTTTTGCAGGGCGATGAGAGTCGCTTGTGGATCATAGTTTTGACGTTCACCGTTGATGATGGCCACGGCCGTTGCCAACCCAGAATCATTTGCACCCACCCGATCAAATGCATCATTGCGTTGTGACAATCGCTGCAAACGCACAGAATCAGGTGCATCTAAGAATAAAAAGCGTGCTTGCAGCAGATTTTGGGCGGCAAAAGCCACTTCGTTTGCCCCCCGCAGCCCGTCGAAAAGCAGAACGGCCGTTTCCGACAGCATCTCTGATTTAACCACCATTTGCGTTAAAGCGTGTGCCATACCACCCGGAAAATCTTGGCGATATTGGCGGGTGTAGGCGAAGCGGCGTGCCCGATCATGAACAGGTTCAACGGGTTCAGCATTGATGCGCTGCATGGCGGGAATAAGCCGTATATCGGTGATCGTGCGTCGATTGGGCAGCAAGACAAAATCCATGCCGGCCGCTTTTAAGGCATTCACAGTTGTGGTTTTGCCCACACCAGTTAATCCGACGAGAATGAGTAACGGCCGTTGCACAACCGGCAGCCAGCCATTACCCATTGCTCCAAATTCAATCCAATCAATCATAGTTAGATTTTTTGCAATTGATCGCCAGCCTGAATTTCACCAGATTCAACAACCTTGGCATAAATACCACGCAAATGCAGCCGTTTACCCTCAGGCGAATTGACGAATTTAACTGCATCAACACCAAAACGGGTTGCAAACTTTTTGCAGCCATTATGCGGCATGGGTGTGATTTCGAGTACGGCCGTGCCTATTTTTAAGCGTTGGCCAACCGGCAAATTCGTACTGTTCAAATCCATATCGACAAAAAGCTGATCGCCAGCTAAAGGCCAACGGGTTTCGTCAGGTGACAGCAAACGAATTGTACGTGCGTTCATCAGTGTGATTTGCATGTCCGGATGCGCCGCACCGCTTTCAGTGTATTTGCTGCCCCGCGCCAACCAGTTATCGCCCACCAGCCCTTGTTCTACATCAAGTGTGCCGCTGGCAACTGGCTCACGCTGGTTTTCTGCTGGCCGTATCACGATCATCTCTAAACGGCCGTTATCCTGCGGCGATTGTTGAATAAGAGATAGTCCAGCATTGAGTTCTGCCATTGTTAGGTGAGTCATAAATATTTTCCTTGGTTCAAACCGTTACAGTTTCAAAAATTACGGCCGTATCCATCTCTTTTTCTGAAGGACGACTCGCGGCCGAATATAACAAAGAATCTACATCATCCAACGTCAAACGCCCAGAATCGGCCGCTGTTTTAATTTGTTCGGTTAAATATTTGAGCTGACTGTCATCCAAACCCAGCCCCAACTGCTCGGCACGATTTTTGACAGCATTCCAGCCCGTCAGTCGATGCGCCACATGGATGTAACGTGTCAGGCCAAAATCTTCGGGCTTGAGAATTTCGTAGGTGGACGGGTTATTGAGCACCGCTTTGGCATGGATACCGGCTTTATGCGCAAAGCTGGCGAAGCCGGTGATGTAATTATTGAACGGAATATCGACACCGACCATGCGTGCTACCATGCTGTCCAGGTTGCGAATCAACGGCAGATGATATTTTTCGACCAATGCGGGATCGGTCGCATACAAACGGGCGATCAATCCGCCTAACGGCGTGATGCCGTTGCGTTCACCGATGCCGAGCACGGCCGTATCGATATGTGTCGCGCCCGCCTCCAATGCCGCATACGCATTCGCTATCGCACAGCCAGAATCATTGTGCCCATGGAATTCGATATCGGCCTTGATCATAGCGCGTAAATTTTTAACCAACGCATAAATCTGCTGCGGTGTGCCCACGCCCACCGTGTCAGCAATGCCCACACGATCGACACCCAACGCATCGACTGCCTGATAAACACGCAAAATATCGCCCGAATCACTGCGCAAGCTGTCCTCCGTGCTAAAACGCGTCTCCACACTCTGACTCAGCAAAAACTCAACCACCACCTGCGCCAATTCGATAATTTGATCAATGCTTTTACCGTGACTGAAATCACGTAAATAGGATGAGGTGCCAATGACCACATCAACGCCATCCACACCGGTGTCGACAGCTTTTTTGGCATCATCAAGTGTGCAGCGTGTATGTGTTAAAATGCGTGCATTCAAGCCCAAGTTAGCAATCGTGACACAATCATTATAGCTTTCTGGCGAGGCCAACGGCGAGGTCAATTCCAAATATTCGATGCCAAAGGCATCCAACAAAGTCGCGATTTGAATTTTTTCGGCCGTTGAGAAGAAGGCATTGACAAATTGTTCGCCTTCACGCAGCGTCGATTCTATGATGGAAAAGTTTTCTAAACTCATAATTCCTCCAAGACATGGCATAAAACGTCGATGGCTTGCTGGTATTCGTTCAGCACGATATGTTCTTCGGGCGTGTGGTCTAATTGGCTGTCGCCAGGGCCATAAGCGACGATGGGACAATTCCAAATGGGGCCGACAACGTTCATATCAGATGTGCCGGTTTTGAGTTTGAAGCGTGGCTTGATGCCAATGTTTTGAAAAGCACGATTAAAGCTGCGTGCCAGTGGGGTGCTGCGTTTGGATTGGAAAGCAGATTCGTATCCGTAAAAACGTATCGTCGCATCGCCTACCCATTCTTCAACGTCGGCTTCAAATTCATCCATATCGAAGTTAGGCGGCAAGCGGATGCCGACTTTAATATGGATGCTGTTGGTTAAGCCATCGCTGCGGGTGTGGATATCGCGGATTGAAGGTAATAATTTATTGAAAAGACGTGTTTCGTCAAAATTGAACAGTTCAATGTACTCGTGCAAAGCATTCAACCAGGCAATGCCGGTTTCAGCAGCACCCAGAATTTTGCCAGCGGTATGGCTCATGGGCTGCGCATAATCGTAATCGATCAGTATGCGTCCTTTGTAGCCCAGCGTGACCCCATCCCAGCCACTGGGTTCACCGATGATGCAAAAATCGGGCTGATAGTGGGTGGCTGCGTGACGTGCGCCTTTGGATGTGGCGGCTTCTTCTTCGGTCGCACCGATGACGATGACGCGGGTTCCTGGGGATAAATCAGCCTGGGCAGCAGCGACCACAAATGCAGCCAGCGGTCCTTTGGCATCAACGGCTCCGCGCCCGTACAAAATACCGTCCTCAATGCGCACCGGAATGTCACCGGGCACGGTGTCCATATGGCCTAACAGGACGATTTCTTTGTTAATCTTGCCTGCGGAGTCGCGATTTTCGCGCATACCGATGGCGTTCCCAGCCACATCAACTTGTGTGTTTGTAAAGCCGAGTTGGGTCATTTGGGTGACTAGGTAGTTGGCAACGGCCGTTTCCTGCCCCGACAAACTAGGTATTGCAACTAAATTTTGTAGTAATGTGATTGCGTTATTATGCATTTTCTTGTTATACTGTTCTTGTGAAATTCATTTGGGACGAAGCCAAACGTGCTAATAAATATGAGCAAAAACAATTCTTCACTTAAGTCAGAGACCGATTGGGCAAGATTAGATGCGATGCTGGATAAGGAAATCGATTATTCCGATATTCCTGAATTGACCGCAGAAGAGTTTAAGCGGGCAAGACCTGCACAAGAATTCTTTGCCGAACGTGGAATCTCCTATAATCCAAATGAACCGCATCAGGTAACCGAATTCCATGAAGATGGGACTATTTCTACCTATGATAGCCAACCCGCACAAAGAGTCATTATACTTGACCCCGATGTGCAAATGTTCTTCGCCGATTCGGAAACTGTCAATCGCGTCCTCCGTTCCCTTATAGCGCTTATTCCTCAAGTAGATTAAATTAGTGCATTAACCTTCCATTTCATCTAATCCACTCTTAACTGCCTCAACAACTTCATCCAATTCTGCACGGCTAATAACCAAAGGTGGCAGCATCCGCAGGACGGTGGGGCCAGCCGTCAATGTGAGTACACCGTGTTCCATGAGTATGCGTACCAATTCCATCGCCCGCACTCGCAGCTCAATGCCCACAAGCAGCCCTTGGCCACGCACCTCACGAATCAGTGGTGATTTGATTTCGGAGCGACGTTCGCGGCAATCACGTCCGTTC
>CAYGMR010000267.1:0-8287 GCA_964350725.1 uncultured Ardenticatenaceae bacterium
ATCCAACACGGGCGAGTCGATCGATGGTAAACACCTTGGTGAAATGGAAACGGCCGTTTGCAATCGCCTCACCCCTACCTGATTTATGGTGTAGTCAACTCAATTTCAAACATCGTCGGCCATAATTTGCCGGTCACAAATAAACGGCCGTTTTCATCATCATACGCAATCCCATTCAAGACAGCATTGATATCGTCTACCTGATCTTCGGGTGGTAATAGCCCGCTCAAATCAATCCAGCCCAAAACATCACCACTTTCTGGTGAGATACGTGCAATGCGATCGGTTTGCCAGATATTGGCCCAGATTTCGCCATTGACATATTCCAACTCGTTTAGCTGTGTGACAGGCTCCCCTTCAAATGTGATGGGAATACGGCCGATTTCCTCCAAGGTTTCTGGATCCCAAAAATAAACCGTGGCGGTGCCATCGCTAACGATGAGCCGTTCGCCATCATGGGTGATGCCCCAGCCTTCGGTGGGATAATGAAACGTTTCGATTAACTCAAAACTGTCCAGATCATAAACAAAGCCTGTATTTGATTTCCAGGTTATTTGGATGATGCGGTCATCAATAACGGTCAAACCTTCGCCAAAATATTGATCGTCTAGCGGTAGATATTTTAAGACTTCGCCCGTGTCCCAATCTACTTCACGCAGGCTGGAACGTCCCCAGAGACCTGTGCCTTCAATCATGATGTCATCCTCGATGATCAACCCTTGTGTGAATGCTGCGCTGTCGTGGGGATAGGTTTTGATGACGCGGTAACTGTACAAAGGGGTGGTGTCGGGCGTGGGTTGAGGCGCAGTTGTGGCGGTTGCTGGAATGGTTGTGGCTGTGGGAATGGGGGTGTTGGTTATGGAAACGGCCGTTGAAGTTGCCACAACTGAACCACCTGAAGGTGCGGTCGGTTGAATATCTACCGCTGCATCTTCGCAGGCAGTCAACAAAAATAAAACAAGTAACCAAACAGTCGTTTTTATATGCATGCTGTTGCCATTATCCATTTTCTTTGGGTGTTTTGTAATGAGATGTTGGATTGGCCTAGTGGACTGTCGGAAAATTCTGGCTTGCCTATGATTTGCAACGAATCAACACAAACTTTCTCCAATTACACGTTTAATCTGTGTACATCCGTGTTAATCCGTGGCCAAATTTTTCCCTGACAAATGTTATACCGTAAACTGTCCTGATTGTGACGTGCCCCCGCTGAGGACGGCGGTCAAATTATCGCCACAATTGACATTGTATGCGACCATGCCATTCGCCTGCAAAAGCGACAATAATCTATCAGAGGAACGATGCCCGCCGAATGATTCCGGATTTACCAACACCGTTACCACACGCAAACCACGTCGTTTGAGCGAACGTGCGGCCGTTGCCCATTCTGGATTAGGATTGGCTGTCACCACCACAACCGTTGTGCCCCGTGGGAACATATGCATTTCAGCCTGGATGACATCTGCAATCGGCACCTGCCCTTCAGCACGCAGCACAGACAACGTTTCGAAAATACGGTTCATTTGGCGTTCGCTGCGGTCAGGCTGCACGACTTCGTTTGATTGACCATACCCCAACATGCCCACCGAACGATCCTGGCGCAAAAAGAATTGAGCCAAAGACGCTGCAATCGACACCGTATATTCCTCGGTTGATGCGGGCATTGTGAACTTTTCTACACGCATCCATTCGGGTACGTCATGCAGTGTTGGGATTTCAGCCTCTTTGGTGGCGACATGGCCAAAAGAGGACATGTCCGGCACAATCCAGATGTCAGCTAATGGGTCAAGCTCGAATTCTTTAACGATTAGACGATTACGGCGGGCTGTTGAGCGCCAATGGATGCGGTTGAAGCTGTCCCCGGGTGCATAGTCGCGCACGCCAGATGCGTTTGTGGTCACGTAATGGGTACGGCGACGCAAAGCTTCGCCACCGGGTAAGATGCCTAGGGGTAATGCAAAGCGATGGATGTCAAAGGTCATCGGATAGACAACCACATGTGATGTAGCCGACAAATCACGAGACATGGGGAATAGCCCGAATGGATCACTGGTTTTCAAGCGCAGTGGCCCCAATTGATAGCGACCGCGACGACGGCAGACGGTTGTCACGCGCCAGGTAAAGCTGCTACGTGGCCCCAAGCTGTTGATTACTTGGCTGGAGTAATGGCCGGGTAAATCGCCGTAATCACGCACTTCTAGCCAGAGTTTGGGAATAATGCTGGTGTTACGTACGACGAAGCGTTCATCTAAAGGACGGCCGACTTGCGTGCGGCGTGTGCGGGTGAGGCGTGAAAGATGTAACCAGTTAATATTGGCCAATGCCCACAAGAAAGAAATAAGCAGCAATAACCCCAACAAATAAGCCAGATTAAACCAGAGGCCACGGCCAGTAATAAAGCCGCCTAGCAATGCCAGGACAGCCATGAGGAATACGGCCGTTCGTCGGTGTTGAAAAATCTTGCGCATTATGCTTTGACTTGTGCGCCGGGGACGGCTACTTTGTCCAAAATATCTTGCACGATGGCTTCCGGCTCGACATCTTTGATACGTGCCGCTGGGCCAACAATGATGCGGTGTCCTAAAGCGGCACCTGCCAATGCTTTAACATCGTCCGGCAACACATAATCACGGCCAAATAAGGCGGCCCGCGCCTGTCCTAGACGATAGAGGGCAAGCGCCCCGCGTGAACTAGAACCGAGATAGACATCTGGATGCTCACGTGTCTCACGTACCAAGTCAACGATATATTCTTTTACCAAATCATCAAGGTAAATTTCTTTGATATCAGCTTGCGCTTTGGCTAATTCTTCGACGGAAACAACTTGTTCTAAGTTATCAATCGGGTGTTTATATTGTTGGCGTTCTAATACCTCGATTTCTTCTGCTTTGGTGGCGTAACCAAGCCGGATGCGTAACATGAAGCGATCGAGTTGTGCTTCGGGCAGGGGGAATGTGCCTTCATATTCAATCGGATTTTGGGTTGCCAGCACCATGAAGGGCGGCCCTAAAGGATAGGTGAAGCCATCAACCGTCACTTGGTGTTCTTCCATTGCTTCGAGGAGGGCGGATTGGGTTTTGGGCGTTGCACGGTTGATTTCATCTACGAGTACAATTTGTGCATGGATTGGACCGGGACGAAATTCAAATTCTAATGTTTTTTGATTAAAAACAGAGACACCCGTTACGTCGCTGGGCAGCATGTCGGGCGTGAATTGGATGCGTTGAAAATGACAGCCAACCGATTTTGACAACGACTTGGCCATAACCGTTTTACCAACGCCGGGCACATCTTCAATTAGCATGTGCCCCTGACTTAATAATCCCAGAACTGTCAATTGTACGGACTGGCGTTTCCCGATGATGACACGTTCAACATTCTCGACAATACGATTGGCGATTTCTTGCACATCTGCCATGTATTTGCTCCTTGTTATGTAGTGATTTGCGATTGTTTAGGTCGGGTTGACAATGTTTATGCCAATGAAAAGGCGTGACCTTTGCGAAGTATACCAACTTTAACGAAGAAGGTAAATTCAGGTGACAATTCAGGGACATTTTTTAATGTAGATGTATGCTGACGCACAAGTTGTAGTCTATGAGTAGGAGTTGTTTTGGTTCGCTCAAAGCCATTTAATATGCTAAAATATGCCTATATTTTTATGATGCAAAAACAGGAAAAATCGACAACTTTGCCCGGTGTATTTGCTACTTTAGCTGCTGGGTTTGATCTTACCGCTAAACATCTCTGGCTTCTCATTTTGCCCATCCTTTTAGACATTTTTTATTGGTTGGGGCCGCGCTTGAGTTATCAACAACTCATTGAGAGAATGGCTGCTTTTTGGTTGGAGCAGCCAGAGTTTGCAGAGATCGCAGAACTGACGCAGTTTTCGACTTTGCTGCTTGAAATTGCGCCGCGTACGAATTTGTTCACGATGTTGACAGTGCCTTTGATTGGCGTGCCTGCGTTGATGACGGGCGGTACACCCGAATCAACACCGCTTATACCAACTATCCAGCAGATTGATGGCTGGGGAGGCTGGCTGGGATTGTTGTTGGTTTTTCTGGTGGTGGGGATGTTGTTAACGGCCGTTTACTTCACCACAATCGCCTATGCCTTAAAAAAACAAAATGGAGATGCAGTAGTCATCGGCTTTAATGCTTGGGGTCAGCGCGTAGGAAAATATTGGCTGCGGCTGATTGGCCTTGCACTATTATTTTTATTGAACCTGTTCATCATTTATATCCCCCTGATTTTTGTCGCAACGATTTTCTTTTTAATCAACCCTGCCTTAGGATCGTTGGTCGCCATGGCTGGTCCGTTTCTGGCGATGTGGATTATCCTATTTATTTTTTTTGCGCCTTTTGGGATTGTGCTGAACGGCCGTCCTGTTTGGCGTTCTGTGGTTGAGAGCTTTCGCTTGGTGCAAGCCTATTTGGTGCCGACCTTAACCCTTTTTATGCTGGTGTTCTTGATTGGCACGCTCTTAGATTGGCTCTTGATCCTGGTTGAAAATGGCACCTGGCTGGCATTATTAAATATCGTCGGACATGCCTTTATCAGCACCGCCCTGGTCGCGGCACTATTTATCTTTTATCGCGACCGTTATAAAGCACTTTTTGAAGAAATAAATTAACTATTCAGTTTAACACTATGTTTGCACTTTTTGTAAAAACCTGACTTGGAGTCAATTTTTGCCACGAATTTCACCAATTTCACGAATTAAAACGGCCTAAATTCGTGAAATCCGTGTAATTCGTGGCAATAAAAGAAAACTGCAAAGGTAGTGTTTAAATAAACACTTTGATGGAGGACGAATGACGAATTGACCGCTTATTCCGTCTTCTGTCTAAACAAATCGCTAACTTATTTGCGAACGATCACATAGGAACTATTTAATGGCAACAAAAACAAAAACAAACGACACCAAATACGATGCCAGCAGCATTCAAGTCCTGAAGGGCTTGGAGGCTGTACGCCGTCGTCCCGGCATGTATGTGGGGGGCACCGATGTAAAAGCCCTGCACCATCTTGTCTATGAAATTGTCGATAATTCCATCGACGAAGCGTTGGCTGGACGCTGTGACCGTATTGAAGTCACTATTCATGCCGATGCCAGTATCACTATTTCAGATGATGGCGTCGGTATTCCAGTCGATATGCATCCTACTGAAGGCGTGTCGGCATTGGAACTGATCCATACCAGCTTGCATTCTGGTGGTAAATTCGACAACGCCGCCTACAAGGTGTCGGGTGGTTTGCATGGTGTAGGTGCGGCAGCCGTAAATGCGCTTTCAGAGTATATGGTCGTGGAAGTGACGCGTGACGGTCATGTGTGGCAGCAGCGTTATGCACGTGGTATCCCGCAGATGGCGGTTGAGAAAGTACGCAAGATGAAGCGCGGCGAACCGACCGGTACCAAAACAACCTTCAAATTTGATGACACAATCTTTGTAGAAGATGCGGTTTACCGTTTTGATACGTTGGCCAATCGCTTCCGTGAAATGGCTTTTGTCACCAGTGGTGTTTTCCTGAGTTTACGTGACGAACGTGTACAGCCCATGCGCGAAACAAATTTCTATTTTGAAGGTGGCGTGAAATCGTTTGTGCGTTATTTGAACCGCAATCGTAAAACATTGCATGATCCCGTTTATGCGCACAACGAGGTCGATAATATCGATGTAGAAGCCGCCATTCAATATACAGAAGGCATTGCTGTTTCTGAGTATGCATTTGCGAATACGATTCATACCCCCGATGGCGGCACCCATCTGACCGGTGTGCGCACAGCCTTGACTCGTGTGCTTAACACGTATGCACGTAAAAATAATTTTCTCAAGGAAAAAGACAAAAACTTTTCTAGTGATGATACACGTGAGGGGGTAACGGCCGTTGTCTCTGTCAAACATCCTGATCCCCAATTTGAAAGCCAGACAAAGGTCAAGTTGATGAATGCCGAAGTTGCTGGCATCGTTGCTTCCGTCACCGCTGAAGCGTTAACGCTCTATTTGGAAGAGAATCCGCGTGAAGCCAAACGCATCATCGAACGCTGCCTGACTTCTTCACGTGCACGTGCGGCTGCACGTAAGGCACGTGAACTCGTCATGCGTAAATCAGCGCTGGAAAGTCTCACATTGCCAGGTAAACTGGCTGACTGCACTGAACGTGACCCTGACCGCTGTGAAGTTTACATCGTTGAGGGTGACTCGGCCGGTGGCACGGCCAAACAAGGGCGTGACCGTCATTTCCAGGCGATTTTGCCCTTGCGCGGTAAGATTTTGAATACGGAGCGCGCGCGTTTGGATAAAATTTTGGCCAATAATGAGGTCAAGGCGATGATTTCGGCACTGGGTACGGGCATCGGTGAGACGATGGATATGGAGAATTTGCGATACGGCCGTGTCATCATCATGACGGATGCAGACGTAGATGGCAGCCATATCCGCACCTTATTGTTGACCTTTTTCTTCCGTTATATGCCGCAGCTTATTGAGGATGGTCATCTTTTCATCGCCCAGCCGCCGCTATATGCCGTCAAAGAGGGCAAGAAAATTCATTACACCTACACCGAATCCCAGCAAAATGTCTTGCTCAAGGAGTTAGACGGCAAAAAATATACTTTACAGCGCTACAAGGGGTTGGGCGAGATGAATGCGCAGCAGCTATGGGAAACAACGATGGATCCCAGCGAACGCACACTTCTGCAAGTAACCATTGAAGATGCCGTCAGCGCGGATCGCACATTCGACATGCTCATGGGCAGCGAAGTGCCGCCGCGTCGCCGCTTCATCACCACCCACGCCAGCGAAGTGCGCAACCTCGACGTTTAGATTGCAGATATAGGTACAATTGCTCACAAAAAGCGAAATGGTTATACAATTTATTGTATAACCATTTCGCTTTTTCTTTATTCGGGGTAATTGATCTGACGGGATAGATTCATCACCCATTTCACTTGCCTGATACCGCCGGTATAACTCAGCTGATGTCAGGTTGTGCGTTCGTTCTAGTTGAGCCAATTGACGTTCTAAGTGCAGCAGCTCTTATCTATGGGTTTCGTAGACGAATATTGTTTAATAAAAAGCTCCCACTTGTATCTGGAGAATCTGGATCAATAAAAAACATCAAATAGTCGATGCGCGTTAAGTCTATGCTATCTTGGGCTTCTGTAAGATCAAATGCTAGTGAATCCCACTCACTCGATAACTGTGTATATTGGCCGGCGAACTCAAATATATTATTGTCTTCATCCTCCATTTTTATTGAGATTTTTACAGCACCTTTAATATCGAATTCCAGTTTAGTTGCACCACTAAAGTCTTGCAACCCTTCCGGCAGGGTTGTTCCTATCTGCCGAGAAACCCCATTATTTACATAAAGGACTTTTATTTCTTCTGTGCCTTCCTCATATGTGATTCCTTCTGTCGATGTCCACCAATCGAGTTTGAAATCGCCTTCAAAATCTTCTAAGATTCGCTTGTGGGGAACAGGCAAAAAGAATACAGTATCTATCTCGACCCCATCTCCATCGCCGGACTCTTCAGTAACAGTCACCTGAACAGTATGTTCTTTCTCTAGCAACTCAATAGTTTCAGACATTGAGCTTAAACGAAAATAATTCCAGCCGTTTCCCCCATCACCTGTATCTTGGGCCTCAAATCGCAAAATTTCATTATCATCCAATTTGACACTTATTTCTTCTAGGGGTCCATAGTTATCATTACTATAGCGAATAAAAAGTTGATAATTGCCACTCTCGGGCAAATCTGCAGGAACGATAAGCGTATCTCCCTGGAATAAGCGTACAGAGTGATTATATTCGCTGGCATTGGAGCGTTCATATCGGGCTCCATTTCCTAAACCATCCACAAAGCTAAAAGAATATATTTCTTCAGAAGAAGTAGGTGTGGGTGTGAGCGTAGGTGGTAATGTATGCGTTGGTGAAAGTGTGGGGTTAGGCGTGGGTGTGAGCGTAGGTGATACTGTTGGTGTTGATGTTGATGTGGAGGCCTGTGTGGGTGTATTTGTTGGGGCAACTGTCGTTAATGGGATAGGGGTATTTGTTTTAACCATTTGCGTTGGTGATGGTGTTGGCGTCGGTTCGGGAATAATATGAGGATAATATAAAAAAATACAGATAGTAGAAGAAACAATTAAAAGTATACAAACTGCTAAGATAGTGGGGAAAATTGGTCTTGTCTTGCGCTGCTTGCCCAAAGGCAACACCTTTTTAGATGAATCCTTTTCAAAAAGGCATGTACTACGACCCTGACATGAAGGGTAGTTA
>CAYGMR010000268.1:0-8236 GCA_964350725.1 uncultured Ardenticatenaceae bacterium
TGTCCGTGCATTAAACTGTGGATACAATGCCCATGCAGATTCACAACAGATGGGTGAATTTGACTTTGCGCTTAAACATGGAACATAAAGGATCACAATGAAGAATTTAGTTGCATTATTTTTGATGGTTTTTGTTTTATTAACTACGGCCGTTACTACACAAAAAACAACCGGCCAAGAATCAATACAGCCAGCAGCAACCGGCCCCGCTCGCTGTACCGACGGTATGGCCGACATTTACCCCTGTAACGAAGTCCACCTGTTGTCTCAACTGTCCTTGGCTGAGATCGGTGCTGAAGACGAAACCATCCTGGGCAGCGACCATTGGGGGTGGACCGATCCTACAACTGGCCGTGAATACGTCATCTTTGGCTTAACCAACGGCACCTCTTTTATTGACATAACAGATCGCGAAGAGCCGGTTTACTTAGGCAAACTGCCTTCCCATGACGGCGCATCTGTTTGGCGCGACATCAAAGTCTATCAAAATTACGCCTTCATCACCGCCGACGTGCCCACCACGCATGGATTACAAGTTTTCGACCTGACCGAACTACGTGATGTGGATACACCTCAAACATTCAGCGAAACGGTGCATTATGACGAATTTGAACCCGGCCATAATCTATGGATCAATGAAGAATCAGGCTACCTCTACGTCTTCCGCAGCGATACATGCAACGGTGGCCTGCATATGATTAACATTCAGGACCCACTCAACCCCACTTTTGCAGGCTGCTTTGCTGAGACAGACGTGCCCTTGTCTGATGCTGAATGTGTCAATTATAATGGCCCAGATACAGATTACACGGGGCGAGAAATCTGCTTCATAGGCAGTGATGACAATGTCAGCATCGGCGATGTCACTGACAAAAACAATCCCACAATGATCAAATCATTCACCTATCCGGGCATCGTGCGTGCGCATCAAGGCTCGCTAACCCCCGATCAACGCTATTGGCTGCTCAGCGATACGATGGACGAGCCGACCAACGGCAATAACACACGCACGTATGTTTTTGATGTGGCTGATTTGGACAACCCAGTCGTTTTGGGCCATTACACCCATGCCACCACAGCGCGTGACCATAATGTCTATATCATTGGTGACACAGCCTATCAAAGCAACTGGAAAGCCGGCTTCCGTATTCTCGATATTAGCAATCTACCAGCTACAACCTTTACAGAAACCGGCTACCTCGACATCGCACCAGACTCCGACAGCGTCGCGACCAGAGGGGCCTGGAACAATTTTCCGTGGTGGCGCGACAGCGTTGTTTCCATCAGCGGCACAGATGAAGGTTTATTTGTGTTAGGGCGCACGCTGCCACAAACATATGGAACTTACTTAGGAGGCGAACTGGCTGACCAAGGCAACAGCATTGTAGTAGACGATGCAGGCAATATGTATGTGGCGGGTACGACAACATCCACGGTTTTCCCCACAGCCACAGGCAATGAACATGGCGTAGATGCGTTTGTAGCTAAATTTGATGCGACGGGAACGGCCGTTTATATTATTTGGGTCAACGCCGCCACCGCCTTCGCTGAAGACAACGGCTTTGGCATTGACATTGACGCAGCCGGTAATGCCTATGTCACGGGCCAAACCAACTCACCCGATTTTTGCACCTACTTTGGTGCTGTGCCCGGTTACGACACCACCTACAATGGCAGCGGTGATGCCTACGTCTTCAAAGTCAATCCCGACGGCAGCCAAGTCGATTATTGCACCTTTATCGGTGGCAACGATTGGGATGTCGGTCGCGATATTGCCGTCAATGCCGACGGGGAAGCAATTATCACCGGCGGCACCTGGTCAGCAGATTTCCCCACCACGTCCGGCGCGCCAGCCGAAAACCTGGCGGCCCAGCGTGATAGCTTCGTGGCACGTCTGGATGCAGCCGGTACCAGCTTATCATTTGGCACCTTTTTAGGTGGCGGTGGACAAGATGAAGGACGCAGCATTGATCTGGACAGTGACGATAAGGTGATAATCACCGGTTGGACCAATTCGGCTAATTTCCCCACAACCAACGGTGCCTGGGAACAGACGTATGGCGGTAATTTTGATGCTTTCCTGGCTAAAATCGATCTCGATGACAACAACTTGAACTATGCTACCTATCTTGGTGGCAGTGACGAAGATCGTGGCTATGGCGTGGCGGTAGATGCAGCCGATAATGCCTATGTGACGGGTTCTACCTTCTCGACAGATTACCCAACGACAGCAAATGCATTCGACACAAGCCATAATGGCAATTATGATGGTTTTGTCACCAAGTTTAATCCAGATGGGTCTGCTCTGGTCTACTCAACCTATCTAGGGGGCAGCAACGCCGATTGGAGCAACGGCATTGCGGTAGATGCAAGTGGCCGTGCTGTCATCAGCGGTGAGACCTGGTCCACAGATGTGCCCACAACGACATTGGCTTTTGCTCCAGTTATCAGCGGCAGCCGCGATGCTTTTGTGATGCAGTTTGATTATGCGGGAGATGATTTGTTATACAGCACTTTCTTGGGCGGCAGTGATTGGGAGATTGGAACGGCCGTTGCCACTGATGGCGCTGGCACACTTTACACAACCGGTAAAACAAACTCACGTGACTTCCCCACAACATTCGATGCCTACGATCCCACCCACAACGGCGATTACGATGCTTTCGTCAGCCGCCTGATCATCCCCGACACGTCTGCGTTTTGCGCCGTGCCCCCCACTGTCAGCGGCCTGACCATCAGCGACATAGGCGGCGGCGACATTCAACTCGCCTGGGATGATGCGGGCGTGGACACCTACGAAGTGTGGCGCAGTGATAACGCCCCCTACTTTGTCCCACCCAATACGGCTTGTGATCAGGATGCCGCCTGCACCCTTGTAGAAAACGCGACAACATTAACCCAAGCCGCGACTGGCGACGCGCTCAATAATTACAGTTTCGTACTGCGTGCAGTAACTGCTTGCGACACCGTTTCTACGGGTCTTTCTAATCGCACTGGTGAGTTTGATTTTTCCCTCATTCCTGGCAGCTAACAGCTTGTCGGAAAAATCAGTGTCCCATTCTTCATTTTCCGATAGCCTACTTGACAAAAGATACATGTCTCAAAAAGCCGCACTTTTAAAAGGTGCGGCTTTTTTTATTTATCACGAAATCATGATATTTCATCCAATATTTATTGACAGTTGAAAGCTGTTCGCCTGATTGCAAGAATGTCGAGTTAAAAAAATTGGGCAGCTTCTTAACCCTTGAGCACTTTAATGTTTTGCGCCTGCGGCCCTTTGCCATGATCGACAAGATCGTACTCTACACGGTCGCCCTCAAAAAGATTAACATACCCTTCACCAATAATTGCGCTGTAATGAACAAATACATCCCGTCCGCATTTATCAGGTAGAATAAAACCAATACCTTTAAGACGATTAAACCACTTTACTACACCTGTTTCACGCATGTCACCATCCCCAATACAGTATTTATACACAATATTATAAAACGAATTCATATATTATTAAATTAAAGATTTAACATTCTAACGAGAGTCGCACGTTTGAGCGGGTTTATGCCAAAAGCATGTCAAAGTTCAGGCGTCGACATGCTAATATTGAATGGTACAAAATACAAAATGCTCTTTAACAGTATAAGTGGCACATTGGCGAAATAAAACAGACCTATCCGGTACTTCTGGAGAGGTCTGTTAGGGTAAGAATGATGTTGTCAACGATGATATCGCACCCACACATATTAATAACATGAGATTGTTAAAATAATTGTTACAACATTTAGCATTCAGTGCTATTTTTATACTTTTACCATATTATTTTGGTATTAAGCCATCTACAAAAAAATTGATGAAACACTCAAGGATAAAATATATGTTTCCTATTAAACGTTTTCATGTTGGCATTGTAATTCTAGCCCTATCATCGCTGTTCACATTTAACTTGCCTCTTTTTGCAGAAGGCAGCAATAATGCGATGCTTCAATCTAACGATTCTATTTCAACTAGCGTTCACCACTCCGATACAACGGCCGTTAACTTCACATTAAACCTCCCAGATTACACGCTTGATGCAGAGGGCAGCATAAATGTGGCTGGTTTATCAGCGCGTATCAGCACGGTTGGCGCACCCGCGCTTCCTTACTACACAACTTATATCATCCTACCACCACAAGCAACGGCCGTTGCCCACATTCAAGAACTTAACAGTAAAGAAACGGCCGTTGCTCACATTCCTCCGGTTCCCCAACGCGGCGTCGAATCCATGCAAGTTGATCCACAAGCCTTAGCAGATATAGGTCTAACCAGCGACGAAAACACCACCCTGTCTTATACACCAAATGCGGCAATCTACACAAAGAATGCCAGCTATCCTGCTGAAAAATATTCGTTATCAGAACCAATGTATGCGCGTGATGTGCGGCTAGTCGAATTACGAATCTACCCACTACGCTATAATCCCATCACACATACAATTAACCAGGCGACTGAACTTGAAGTCTCGATTTTATTTGAAGGCGCAAATTGGTCGGGGTTACGGCCGTTAGCCACAAACGATGACACCCACTATCGGCAGTTAGCAGACCTGGCAATTAATGGCAAACAGGCAAAAAACTGGCGCAGCCTCCCTCCAGATGTAACCAATACACCCGCCACATCCCTCCCCATCGGCCAGGATACCTATAAAATAATTGTCAATGAAGATGGAATATACGAAATTACGGGGCAAGCGTTGGCAGACCAGGGCATGGATATAGAAAGTGTCGATCCGGCAACAATTGAAATGCTTTATCGTGGTCAAGCTGTTGCCTATCAGTTTATCGATACGGCTACACCGAATCAATTGGACCCCACAGATGCGATCCGTTTTTATGGGCAGGCATTTGACGGGCCGCGCTCCGAAAAATTATTTATCAGTGATAATGTGTACTGGCTCTGGGCTGGCGGCACGCCGCTAACTGTTCCGACAGAAAACAATGACACCGGAAATGGTTATCCCATCACCACAACCTTCACATCCACAGTCACAGCTGAACCCGAAATCTATTTTGTATCAACCTATACCGATAAATGGGATTACTTTCCAAATGACCCAGACAATTACTACTGGGATTATATACCCCAATCGTATCCTACTCCCGTTACACGATCATACAATCTCGATTTGCCCGACCCGGCAAATGGAGCAATCAATAACTATACCGTCGAAATATTGACACGTGAAAGCTCACTTGCACCTTCCTTCTATACCTACACGACTACAGTACAAGTCAATGATTATGCAACCAAAGGCGTAGGCAGTTGGGTAAGCATACGCGATGAAAACATCCTTGGTGCCGTGCCATCGAACGAGTTGGTTCAAAAGGGAGAACTCAATTACCCACAAAATGATATTCACCTGACGTTTGATCATATTAGTTCTGGCCAAGCACAATTTTATCTTAATCGAATCACGATGGACTATTTACGGAACACGGTAGCTATCAATGATGAACTTATTTTTTCAGATGAGACAGGTGGAAATAAAGAATATCAAATAACCGATTTCACCGAAAGCAATCCTGCTAATATATTGGTTTGGGACATCAGCAATCCGACAATGCCCGCGCAAATAAACCTGCAAGTTGGTGATATTAGCGGTATAGGTCCATATACGTATCATCTTGGCAGGCAAAACGGCAGCAGTGCAAACTTTATTGCCACGACTACAGCAAATATCAAATCGGTAGCAGGATTAAGTCAATATGTACCAACCTCTCTTGATCCCCCAGGCGGTGCAGATTGGATTGCTATCAGCCATGCAGATTTCATCCCTGCTGCTAACACACTGGCGGCTCACCGGGCTGCATTTATGAGTACACAAGTCGTCGATGTTGAAGATGTGATTAATCAATATGGTTACGGCTTGAACACCCCTGAAGCAATTCGTGAATTTCTCACTTATGCGTTGGGCAATTGGAGCACGCCACCCAGTTATGCCACATTAATTGGGGATGCAACCATAAATCCACGCAATCTCGATTGCCCACCTAGCCCAGTCTGTGACGCAACCTGGGACAAAAACGAGGTTACCTATGTTGTAACAAACCTTTCGTTTACGGACCGCTTTCAAGGGCTTGTGCCCAGTGACCACATATTCACCCGCTTAAGCGGCGATGACCTGTTACCTGACATCGCCTTAGGAAGGATGCCTGCTCAAACACTCGATGAAGCTGAAAATATGGTAGCGAAAACAATGCTCTACGAGAACGCACGGCCGAATGGTTCACAAGGCGATCAAGAAAACCTTTTATTTGTGGCTGACAATCTTGATAGTGGCGGTAATTTTTGTAGCGAAAATGCAACGATTGGAGAAACTTTGCCTGGCAATCTCAATCAAACTCATCTTTGTTTACCATCAGCATCAAGCACAGATACAGATAACTTGCGTGCGGATATGAGTACATGGCTCACGCCCAATGGTGGTTCCATTTTGAATTACCGGGGACATGGATCCATTAGCCATTGGGCTGGCCCGCATATTCTTAACACGACTACGTACCTCAATTTTTGGACAAACGACAATAAACCGCTCGTCATATTGAGTGCAGATTGTTTAGATGGCTATTTTGCGCGACCCAATTGGCAAGCATTAGGTGAAACCCTTTATAGGGACTTGGACAACGGCCGTGGCTCCGCGGCTCACTGGTCATCTTCAGGGCTGGGCTACACTTCAGAACATCGCGCGTTACACAGAGAATTCTATAACGGCTTGTTCGCCTTAGACCTCTTTTCTATTGGTGACGCGGTAAACGCCGCTAAATTAGCTTATCATCAAGCAGGCCTGCACGATTCAGAGATGTACAGTTTTACGCTGCTAGGTGATCCGGCGATGTTTGTAATGGAGCATCCAAGTTGTGTCGATAGTATAGCAACGGCCGTTGACCTCACTGGCACAGCTGCAAATGACGATGTGATTCTGACCTGGCTCGACAATGCCGCCAACAACGGTGGCTATAATCTGCACGGCAGCGACACACCCTACTTCACACCAGACCTGACACCCGGCGGCACAACATTACAATCCATCATACCCGCGGGCGAAGATTCCTACACAGATGTTGACGCCGCAAAATTAGCAGAAACCAGTTATTTCTACAATGTCCAGGCAAGAAATTGTGACAATAGCTCGACCGAAAACTCGATCGAAGTAGGCGTCTTTAACTTTGGCATTCAACCTGGCCTGCCTTGATAAAGCCACCGAATGAATTCGGCGTCTGACATAAAAAACGTGTTTAAACACGTTTCCGATAACAGGCTATGAATTCATTCATAGCTTCATAAAGCAAAAAGAGGTAGGATTTTTAGTTCCTACCTCTGGTACTTCTCTCTGAGCCACCCATGGGACTTGAACCCATAACCTATTCATTACGAATGAATCGCTCTGCCAATTGAGCCAGGGTGGCGAATGTAGGCGAAATTATAACAATTCAATGGTCAATTGACAATTGTCAATCATCAATTGCCAATCGGCCGTTCCGCATCACTAATCCAATCGCTCCAAGAACCGGCATACAAACGGCCGTTTCCCATCCCCGCGTGTGCCAAAACCAACAAATTCACACAAGCCGTCACACCAGAACCACAATAAAAAGTCGTTTCTTCCGCCGGTGTATCGCCCAATAGTTGGATTAATTGCGTTTGCAGTTGGTCTTGAGGCAGATAACGGCCGTTTACATCCCAATTCCACTGGAAAAAGAAATTGACCGCGCCAGGAATATGGCCGGATACCGGATCGAGCGGTTCGACTTCACCTCGATACCGTGCTGGACCGCGTGAGTCGACCAGCAAGGTTTGCTGCGGTACGTCATTGGCCAATACCAGCCATTCTGTATGAGGGTTTCCGTGGTAAACGGCCGTTTCTACAACTTCATTCCCCGTTTTTATAGGTAAAGCGGCCGTTTCCCATGCCCGCCAACCGCCATCTAAAACCGCCACCGCCTCATGCCCCATATAACGCAGCAACCACCACAAGCGCGCAGCAATCGCGCCATTGGCGCTGTCATAGGCTACCACTTGCGTGTCGGCATTGATGCCCAGCCGCCCAAACAGGGCATTGAGCGCTGCGGGAGATGGCAAAGGGTGACGGCCGTTATCCGTCAATGGTGGCCCGCTTAAATCCGTATCTAAATGTGCATACACCGCCCCCGGCACATGCCCTTGCAAATAAGCCTGCCGACCCGCTTGCGTATCTTCCAAA
>CAYGMR010000269.1:0-8235 GCA_964350725.1 uncultured Ardenticatenaceae bacterium
GTCGCCGGCGGGCCGCCAGTTGCGAATGATGCTGACGCCATCGGCCAAGGCACCCAGCATGAGGGCACGATGACTGATAGATTTGTCACCAGGCACTGTAATTGTGCCGCGCAGGGGTGTTTTTTGTGGCTGAACGAGTAATGTGGTTTTCATAAATGGATTAAAAAGGCACACGGAGTTTCACGGAGGAAAACAGAGTTGCATGGAGAGTTTTGGGGAGGATTTGGTTATCATAAACGCAAGTTTTTTATGCAAATTGCATCATGATAAACGATCCTTCCCGATCTCTGTGAAACGCCGTGTTTACTCTTGTGCCCCTCCGTGTTCCTACTTAAGCTAAATCGCTTTTTTGCGGGTGTGAGTTGATTGTTGACGTGTGGAACCGTAGCTGCGTTGGCGCACGACATTGTTTTTGTCGTAGCCTGGTTTGCGCTCAATGGGCGGGTCGGTGCGATTGGGATTCAACCGTTCTACCGGGGGGCGCTTCGCCTTTTCGGCTTCTGCCAGCGCGTGGTGGATGAAATCCACACCATGTTGGCGCATAAACGCTTCCTGGCTTTGCTCTGAATCTGCTTCTTTTGCGGCGGCAAGTTTCTCGCCAATATCTGTGATCTCATCTTTAGGCAGATAAGCAGCAAAGGTGCTAAATTCCAGATGATCAAACACCTTTACCAACCGTACGAGCAAAATTTCACCCACTTGTACATTGCCGTGGCCGCCAGCTTCGAACACTTCATACTCTTCACCAGTCATGAATTCGCGCAGCTGCAAGGTTTGTCCTTCATAGCCAAGCAGTTCATACCCCCAGGCTGCACCCGCTTGCATCCAGTCATCCCAGATAGCTTGTTGGTGTTTGCTGAGATTGGGAGCAACATCACTTTGGTATAAATCTGCTATGCGTGTGCCATCTTCAAGTTGATGATCAAAAACAAACCAGTCGATGAAACGCAGTGCCTCAAATTGGCTCATTTCATTGGCGTTTTCGGCATCATAATAATTGTTCCAATAGATGGGGAGTGCGGCATCAAACGCTGCGTCAAAACGTTCATCACGCGCAAACCGGGGGATATCGATGCGTAAATAACGGGCCGCTTCGGTACGCATGCGCTGCTCGCGTTCTGCTGCCTGGTCTTCACGCATGTGACATTGTTTATATTTTTTGCCACTGCCACAGTAACATGGTTCATTGCGTCCTGGTTTACTCATAACTTTCTCCTAGTGGATGGTCTAGTAGTTAAATAGTCAGGGAATCAAGCTGTATTGTCGCTGACTTGGGGTATTTTGCCAAAATCTCTACTTTTCGAGTGACTCTAGAATGGGTAAAAGGTCACTCAGGCTTGTAATTATATAGTCAGGTTCGTTTCCGTTCAATTTGTGGTTAAGATGGGGAGGCGACATTAAGATACTGGTGATGCCGACAGCATTGGCACCAGCGATATCATTGCCGGGGCGATCACCGATAAAAACGGCTTGATCGGGCGTGATTTCAAGTGCAGTGAGCATTTGGTTGTAGATTTCGGGATGTGGTTTCATATAACCAGCATCGCCAGAAGTGATGCGTGCGTCAAAATAGTCGATGATGTTGTAGGCACGTAGTTCCGCATCACGCATCCACATTGGCAGCATGGAATTGGTAATGAGGCCGATTTTGTAATTGTGTTGACGCAAGGTTTCTAGGACAGGAATGGTGTCGTCGAATAAAGTTACGCCTGGTATAGGGGTGCAGTTGTAGGCACGCATAACGGCCGTTAAATCAATTTTTTCTGTGTCTAGTCCCGCTTGTGTGAAACAATCGGTGAGTGCATTGCTAAAATTGACACCAGTGAACTCTTTTTTGGCCTCGGCCCAATGGGCGATGATCGTGTCGGTGTAACATTGGAAGAAATCCTCACGAGCGGGCAATGCATGACCATCATCAGCAAGGTGTGTGTATATATTATTGACATGTGGCCGAAAGATGTCACTGAAGTGACTGGTTTGACCCGACCAATCTAACAAGGTGTCGTCGAGGTCGAAGAGTACGGCCGTTACCCGTTTGCTATCTTGTGACAAAATCCAATCCCTCCAAAACCGTTAGCGGTTTTAAAAACCTTAAGCCGCCTTACCCTGGCGTGCCGCGACACGATCGATCAAAAACACAACGCCAAAGCCTAGCAAAGCCAACGCCACCGCAATAAAAAACTCAGTCACACCAGCACTGGTCGACAAATCTGGCATTATATTGTGTTGTTGGGAGACGATACGTTCACCATGACTGAGGACAAATTCACCATTTGCATCGGTTAACCAGGCCACATCAACCTTCCAGGGCCATACTTTGCGTAAACTGCCAAGCATAAAACCGATTAAAACAGCCACTGTCACATCATGGTAGCGTTTGAAAAAGTAGCTCAAAACTTGTGCGAATGTCACCAAACCGATCACCGCGCCAATCCCGATGAAAGCAATACTCAGGAAGTCGCGTTGGTTGACAGCATTGAGCACAAATTCGTACTTGCCCAGCAGCACGAGGATAAACGCACCCGACAAGCCAGGCAGAATCATCGCGCAGCTTGCCAGCGCACCACTGAGCATTAAAAACCACCACGTATCTGGGGTTTGTGCTGGCACTGCGCCCACGAGGAAATAAGCGCCAACGATAGCAATCGCTAGGCCAATGAGAACTGTGATGCGCCAATGTTTAACCCGTTTGCTAACGGAGATAACTGACCCCAAAATCAAGCCAAAAAAGAAGCTCCATAACAAAACGGGCTGATTTTCGAGTGTCCATTCAAGACCGCCCGCTAATGTCAAAATAGCAATGCCAATGCCCAGGGCTACGGCGACCAGAAATGGCCAGTTTAGAATGCTAAGTGCATCTTTGATACGAAAACGAATGGCGGCGTTGATAAATTCTCGTCGGCCAATGGTGCGAATGGAGTCGATGAGTTCTTCATAGATGCCTAAAATAAAGGCCATTGTGCCGCCGGAGACGCCCGGTACGATGTCGGATGCGCCCATAGCGATGCCGCGTAAGGTGAGCCCTGCGTAATCTTTTAGTGTGCGCGTTGCGCGGGCATTTTTTGTTTCTTCAGATGGTGCTGTTGTTTGCATATTTTCCTCTGTGTAACGAATTTCAGTTGCTCTATTCAATCAGAGCGGCGTTACAAATCAGGTTAAGTTTCAGTTCCAGGGAATTGCAAGCTTTCTGGAACATGAAAGATTATCAGCCTTGTAATTTTTGGTCAAGCTGCTCTGGCAGGTGCCTTGTTTTTCTCAGGAATTTATGATGGATTTTTGTCTGTGGAGGCGTGACAAACATCTAGATTTTATGGCATAATATGGACATATAAATATGGACACAGCATTGTGATGACGAAACGGCCGTTTCTGGGGAGCCACGGGAGCCCACATCCTCACCAGAACCTGGCAACGAATTATTGAATACCAGACTCCATCGATTATCATGGTTAGCCTTCCGGCGGGAAGAGACAATTGGAGGATCAGATGAAACGATTCACGTTACTCCTATCTTTTTCGTTAGGCGTCATGCTTGTATGCATATCTCTCATACCGTTACAAGTTTTTAGCCAAAACCCAGCGGTTGAAGATAAAGCGCATTCTATACGCACTTATCAACATGCTCCAATACGTATAGGACAAGTTAAGGGGACAGGTTTCGGCCATTTTGCTATTAATGCCAATTGGGCTTATGTTAATGTAGGTGGAGGCACAGGGTATCGACTTGCCGTTATGGATATCAGTTCACCCACACAACCCGTATCCGTAACAACTTTATCTCTACCAAGTAGTACCTTCGACATCGAGATACAAGGAACATATGCTTACCTGGCAACTTACCAGGCGGGTTTACAAATTGTAGACATATCAAACCCAATAGAGCCGATGCTCGTTGGCGCGTATAGTGGAGATTGGAGTGCCAGAGACCTGGCGGTGGCTGGCTCATACGCATATGTGGCGGCATATAACGACGGCATGCGCATCATCGATATATCTAACCCCATGATGCCAACTGAGGTCAATGTCTTCGACAGTGCGGGGTTTGCATGGTCTGTCACCACAGCAGATTCATATTTGTACCTTATTGATGTCGATGTGGGGGAGATTCCACCCATTAGTGCCCTCAGAATTTTTACTCTCACAAATCCAATAACACCCACGCAAGTCGGTCAATATAATCAATATGATCTCAAACATGTAAGCGTAAATAAGTCATTGGCTTATTTGACATTTAGCTATCTACCTGCTGGTGGTGGTTTGGAAATAGTTGATGTTTCGAACCCTACAACAGCAACCTTTGTTGGGCGGTATTGTAGTTCCTATTGGTTATTGGAACCGGTTCTTCATGAATCAAAGGTGTTTGTTCCAGGTCTTTCCCAGATGGTGGGCATTGGAGAACTCTTTGAATTTGATGTTCTTACGCCTACCGTGCCTACGCTTGTCAGCACATATTTCACACCATCACCTAGCCATGTGGAAGTAGACGGCAAGTACGTTTATTTGTCTGACACATTAGAAGGTTTTTCGGTGCTTCTCAATGAACCCAACCGAGGCTATCTACCGCTGCTTGTGAGCAATTGAAAGAAGGTTAGGATAATAAAATAATGAATCAAGTATGGCGTGATACCAAAGTATTGTTGCATATTAATGGTGTGCCGGTGAAGATACGGCCGTCTTTTTGGCCGCAGTGGCTAAGCAGTCTCCCCCTGTTAATTTGGCTGGCGAAGCACAGAAAACCTGAGCGACATTGGTGGCAAAGTATGTTGATGGGGTTAGCCTCTATGCCCTTTCCAGTAATCGCCGATATAGGCCATGCGCTAGCTCACACAGTAAGTGCTGATGCTGCCTATGCACCGATGGATGAAATCCGGCTGGCGGCCGCTATGCCATGCACCATCTATTTTGATAATGAAGTAACGACGGATTTATTTTCTTTGGCAGTTTGTTGCCACTCTCACTTGTGGATGGCGGTACACTGTTGAAATGGACGCTGATCGATAAGGGGTGGGATCCCATTGAAGCAGATAAACAGGTTCGGCATATAGGCATGGGGTCTGTTATCATTGTAGCGGTGGCAACAATTGGTTTTTTGCTGAAATGGTTGGCAGGCAGATCAAAGCATGACTGAACAAACAAAGCATTATCGAATGATACGCACTATTGCGCGCATTTTGAGTTTGCTGAGCATTGGCTTTGTTTTGCTGTTTGTTGTTGGTGAAACACTTAGCGAACAAGGCTCCCTGCCGACATCGGTTGAATGGGTCGCGTTGGCATTTTTCCCAACTGGCGTGGTTGTAGGACTTGTGATTGCCTGGTGGCGGGAGGGATTGGGTGGCGGCATTGCGCTACTCAGTTTGCTCGCTTTTTATGCGTGGGAATTTGCTTACAGTGGTGATTTAGCGGGTGGACCTTTCTTTTTTCTGGTAGCTGCGCCGGGGTTGTTGTTTTTGATCTATGCGTGGTTATTTAAGCGTGCTTTTGGTTGATTTTTCATGGTGGTTGAGACGCGGCAGGTAAAATCACGAGTTACAAATATAAAGTCGACACTTTGGTAGGTTTAGAACAGTCCCTGCGCCGACTTTGTTAAAAATAGACATAGCAATGATTTGTGAATTGCTGCTGACTTAGCGATAATCGTGTTACGGCCGTTGTCCACAAAAATCAGATATGCGATAAGGAAAACCCAAATGGAACTCAAACAGATGTACAACCAACAATCAGTCGGCGCATTAGCAACTGCCCTACATGCCGAATATCCCCAATTTGATCAGGCTACATTCATGGCGCGTGTGTTTGCTGGCGAGTGGGCTGATCTGGCTCTGAAAGCACGTATGCGGCGTATCACTGAATCTCTGGCCGGTTTGCTGCCGGAGACTTATCATTCTGCCCTGGCTGTGCTGCGTGGTGCTTTACCACGCTTGCCTGAACAGGGCTTTGAGAAGATGGTTTTTCCTGATTTTGTTGAGGTCTATGGCCTGGCGGACTATGATGCTTCCATGCCCGCCTTAGAATTGTTTACACAATATATGTCGGCGGAGTTGGCAATACGGCCGTTTATTATCCAATATCCACAAAAAACCATGACCCAAATGCTGGCCTGGGCCAGTCATGAAAATGAACATGTGCGCCGCCTTGCCAGCGAAGGCTGCCGACCGCGTTTGCCTTGGGCGATGGCTTTGCCCGCCCTGAAAGCGGATCCCACGCCGATTTTGCCCATTTTGGAACAACTTAAACAAGATGAATCCGAAACCGTGCGACGCAGTGTGGCCAATAACCTGAACGACATCGCCAAAGACAATCCCGATGTGGTTATTCGCACACTGCAAGGCTGGCAGCAGATCGACACACCAGAAATGCGTCGACTGACGCGCCATGCCTTGCGTACTTTACTCAAACAGGGCCATCCGCAAGCGTTGGCCTTGCTCGGCTACGCCAGCGAACCAGCCATTGCTGTCCATCATGTAGCTGTTCAGCCCGAGTCAATCGAATTGGGCGCAGCCGTGACCTTTTCGTTTGAGATCGAATCCCTGAGCGACAAGCTACAAAAGTTGATGATCGATTTTGTTGTCTACCATATGAAGGCGAATGGCAAACAAGCACCTAAAGTGTTCAAGCTTAGCAAGAAAACGCTGCAACCAGGGGAACTTTTAGTGGTTAGCAAGGCCATCACCTTCAAGCCCATCACCACACGCAAATATTATTCCGGTGAACATGGTATCGCGCCGCAGATAAACGGCCGTATTTTCCCACGTGCCAATTTTGTGTTGGCGGTCAATGATTTCTAAGTGCCTTTGTTTCTTCGAGGATTACGCTCAAAACATGATGCCAATAAACATTGCCAACTGTTTCAATAGGTTTTCTTCGCTAGCCGCGTATTTTAATGCGCGGCGATTGAGCCAAAGATATGTGTAAAAACGGTTGCCGCCGCGCCGCCAACGCTCTGTAACAAGCCTATCTGGGCATCTTCAACCTGATTTTTCCCGGCCTGATCCGTAAGCTGCTGCACAATTTCGCAGGTCTGGTAGAGGGCGGTCGCGCCAATCGGGTGGCCGCGTGCTTTGAGGCCGCCCATGGTGGCAATGGGTAAACGCTTGCGCTGAGCGAAGCCGAAGGGGCCGTGTCTGCCACTCTCCCCCTCTGTTACCATTTGCCATCCTTATACCCGCCCCCCACAGCCACCCGCCTCCACCAACAACCACGCCATAATGCTAAACGCATCATGTAATTCAAAGAAGTCGATATCAGAGCGGTTGATGTTGGCTGTGTTTAGAGCTGCTTCTAGCGACGTGGCCGCAGCCTTTAAGAACAAGGGATCAGGTCGATCGGCCATGCGAAAACGGTCTGTGGCGGCACTGGAAGCGAGAATAGGCACGGCCGTTCCGCCAAACTTCCCCGCTTCTGTCAACGGTGCTACCACAACCGCCGCCGCACCATCACAAACTGGCGAACAATCCAGCAATCGTAGTGGTGGATGGATCAAGCGCGATGCCATCACATCGGCAATTGTGAATTGACGATCTTTGTAGAGCGCGTTTGGATTGTATTGTGCATTATGATGGGCGTTGACAGCAAATCCGGCCAGCGCATCGGCAGGCAGTTGGTAAGTTTGCAAATAAAGCTGCATGAGAGCAGCGTTTTGACTGAGTAAGGTTTTGCCGTCGGGGATTTCACTACGGGCATCGAGTGCTTTGGCCAAAGCGCTGGTGGGGATTTGGCTGCTCATTTTTTCGACACCGACTGCAACGGCCGTTTCCACCGCCCCACTCGCCACAGCCAAAAAAGCCGCCCGTAACGCCGCCGCTCCACTGGCTGTTGCTGCGCGTACCTGCCACGCTTCAATGCCAGCCAATCCAGCCTCATCAGCGATTAAAGCACCGATGTGCTTTTGGCCTTGCAGTTCATCGCTGAGCATATTGCTGGCAAACAGCGCATCGACGCGTGTTAAGCCAGCCTGGTCCAAGGCAGTTCGTACCACAGCTGCCCCCAACTCGCGCAGGCCTAGTTCATACCGTTTTTGTACAGGAACCTGACCAATGCTGATGATGGCAACTGGGCGCATGGCTTACTCTGTTGTGGGTAAACGGCCGTAGAGTGCTGTGATGTCGCGCAAACGATAGGCGATCTCGTCGGTGAGCATGTCGGGTGTGTAGCGCCACTGCCAATTACCGCTGGGTTTGCCGGGGAAGTTCATGCGCGCCACGTTATCGAGTTCCATTAAATCTTGCAGGGTAGCAA
>CAYGMR010000270.1:0-8234 GCA_964350725.1 uncultured Ardenticatenaceae bacterium
CACGATGGTGGGCAAGGGGTCACTGGTAGCGAAGGTCGCGATGGCATCGGCCGTCGTCAGGTTGGTCAATCCGGATTGCACCCAGCCACCACTACCGGCAAACAGATAGACAGTGTTATTCATGGCGACGGCAAAGTCAGGGATGAAATCATCATTGACATCACCCACCCCACCAACAGCAGCACCAGCAGCAGGCGTTTCCAAAAGGGCCGCGCCCAGCGAGTTTAACGCTTGTGGCGAAGGCAGGAAAGAATCACCCGCCAACAGATACACATTACCATTGGTTGTACCAGCTGTGCTCACTAAAATGTCACTGCGGCCGTCGTTGGTCACATCACCCACACCAGCCACCTGTGCGGCGGTTAAACTGTTCAGCGTTTCGCCCGCCGCATTTGTAATGAGTTCGATTTGGCGCGGCGCTGTGCCGTCCAACGTCTGTTCATAGGCACCGCCAGCTGGATAGCCCAAGATCAACATCACGCGATCGTTGGCCGGGTCGCCAATCAGCATATCGTCTACGCCATCACCGTCGACATCACCAGCAGGTTGGATGATCGATCCAATGCCCGCGCCGCTTGTGCCCACATAGGAAGGCGTATTTTGTTGCAAAAATTCTAATTCGCCGATGTTAGGAATCGGCCAGTCGCCGGGCGAGCCATTGACGACAACGACTTTGCCTGCGCCACCGTTGGCGGCAGGCAGACCGACAGCCAGGTCTCCCAGGCGGTCGCCATTGTTATCACCCAACCAGGTAACAAAGGCACCGCTGTCATTTTCGCTCAAACTGTCGACTTGCAGCCAGACTGTGGCATCGGTGATGCTGTGCAAATCGCCGCTGAGATCGGCGGGATCGGCGGGCAGCGGATTATTGCCTGCATCGCTGGCGACGCCGTAAAACGGCACCGGCTGGCCGCCGGGCACATGCTGTGGCGTTTCTTGCACAAAAGCACGGTTGGTCAGGCTGTTGGTGGGCGGCAGCACGTCGATAAAGACGGTGCGTGTAATCGTGCCGATGTTGCCAAAGGCATCGTAGGCGCGCAGATAAAGGTTGTGTTTGCCCTGCGCGGTATCGGTGGTGGGCAGTTCCCACAGGCCATTCCAATTGGCGTTGAGCGGGTTGGCGTCATCGTCCCAGATGGTGCGCCAAGGGCCTTCGTTATAACGTAATTGCACACGCGTGATGCCGGCGAAGTTGTCGGTTACTGTGCCGTTTAATGGAATGGTGGAGGAGTAGGATTCACCGGCACTGATGGTCTCGCCCTCAGCCAGGTTAACGGTGATGACGGGGGCGAGTGTATCGACGGTAACTTGCACAGTAACAGGATCACTGGTATTGCCGGCGACGTCGGTGGCAACGGCCGTTACATCCACAAGTCCATCATCCGGCAAGTCCCACGTATAAGCCCATTGGGATTCAGTGAGCAGCGTGGGGAATGTTCCGGCTGGCACTGTAACATCCACATGATCCACCCAGCTGTGGGCATCCTGGGCGAAACCACCCACGACATAAAATTGGCTGTTGAGGATGGTGCCGGTCAGCGGATTGGTGATTTGAATCGTCGGAATCGTATTGTCTTCCACATAGTGAATCTGATTGGTCAACGGCTGCGGCGTGCCGTCGACAGAATAGGGGAGCGACGCTTTGATTGTATCGGTCAGGGTACTGCTGCCTGTCTGCGCACTGACATCAGCATTGAAGCGTTGGAAGGGGAGCAGATTGTTGCCGCTGAAATCCCAATCGTAGCAGTCGCCGTTGGCCACTGTGACCGGAATGCGATCACCGCTGGTAGTTACATTCTCGTTGCTCAGGCTGGCGGGCAAACAAAGCGAAAGGGTAGTTGTCACGGGGAGTCCGCCTGTGTTGTAGAGGCTCAGGCTGGCGGTGATGGTGTCACCGGATTGAACGTATACGGCTTCCAGCCCATCACCATTGGTATAGATAGGGCCAGCGCCGATATGAACTTCGGGTACAGTGTTGACGGCGTAGGGGCTGGTGCCATAGAGCTTTTCGCTGCTGTCGACGATGCCGTCGTTGTCCAGGTCGGCAATCGCGGGGTTGGCAAAGACCCAATAATCCACATTATCAATGGTCACAAACCAGCCGCCGCCGCTCCAGGCAGATCCGTCCCAGTGGAACCATTCTTCACCATCGGTCAGCCCATCGGCATCGTGATCGGCCGTGGAAATACTAGTGCCCAGGTAAAATTCGATGCCATCGTGCAAGCCGTCGCCGTCGGAATCTGCCTTGTTGGGGTCTGCACCGAGCGTGTTTTGGGTAGCGGTTTCATAGCCATCCTCCAAGGTGTCGCCGTCGCGATCCCAGTCACGGCCGTTAATCACGCCATCCCCATCAATATCGCCGGGATAGGTGGGTGGAATAGTGGATAACACGGCTTCAGTGATGTTATCGACACCATCGCCATCAAGGTCATCATTGCTTAACTCGCCCCAGTTTAAGAGACCGCTGAGGGTATTGGGCAAAACATCCACATAAAGTTCCGCATAATCCCATTGATCCTCTTCTTCCAATTCATCCGGCAGAGTCAGATCATCGGTTTTGTCTTTGGCAATGAGGCCACCCAGCGCGTAATGCACATAACGGGTTTTGGCATTAATGGCATAGAGGAATTCGACTTTTTGATCTCGGCCAGCATTGTCAAAGGTATAGTCAGCCGATAATCCATTCATACAATTGCGGAAGTGCAGTCCGTTGGGGTTAGTCCAGTTCTCACAGCGATTGCCGTCATCCAGGTTGTAACTATCTGTATCAACAGATATGCCAGAGCCTGCTCTGGCTCGAAAATAACCTTTAATGTCGCTCAGGTTGAGTTGAGCCAGCGAATTTTCGTGGGCAGCCACCAGCCAGCCATCAAAAACGTCGGAAAGGGTCATGGTTGCCCCGGCCACCACGAACTCATTGCTGAGGCTGATGCCTTCAAAATCGGCTTCAAAGTATTTGGTATAAGCACGAATATCAGCAAACAGTTTGGTAATCGAAGTGGTGACGATGCTGTCAATTCCTTCTCCCAAGGCAGCGGTAATGGCGTAAACAATCAAGTCCAAAACCACAAAGGCAAAGACCAATACCATGCCTACCCCGGTGAAGGCAAAGATGGTGAAAAAGGTGGTCAGGATTGTATCCACAATGGCATAGGCTAGAGCATAATCCTTCTCATATTCATAGGGACTATGAAATTTGGCATAAGTGGTCCAGATAAAAACCATGGAAGCCACAAAGACCAGGGCCGATGCCACATAACTAATCTTCGTCAAGGTCCGAGCCAGTTTGGTCATTTTGACTGTCGAGCGGCAAAAGAAATCCCTAACCTTTCCGAAAGCCTTACTGCTTCTCTCCCATCCTATCCTCAAAAAGTATTGATTTACACCGTGGGCAACGTCTGTCCATTTATCAAAAGATGTAAGCCAGGTTTTAACGGTATACGAATAGGTGCGTAGGAAATATTTGCTGTCTTTAAGGGTATTGTAAACGCGCCAACCTTTATAAATTTGCCACAATGCTGCATGGGTTTTATTCACGGCAATGACAGCAGTGGAGGTGCGCGTATTACGATACTGGTAATAGGTCTGCAGATTGGCAAAGACCATGCCAGCTCCCTCCACGGCCAGTTCATTGGCTTCAATGATGTAGGTGAGAAAATCGGTTTCGGACAGATTAATCTGGCTGCTAATCGCACCGTCATCGGCCGTATCTTCCACCAGGGTAACGCCATCTAACTCCACCACCGTGGCTTGCCCAGCCATCCAGGCGACATAGAAACCACTTAAGAGGGCGATCATGTCTCCTTGGGTTAAGTCCGGGTAAGAAGTCTGTAAATTAGCTAGAATCACCGCCGGATCATTGTTGTAGCCCGCCAGAATTGTATTGATGGCCTCCACATCATCCGGCGCTCCCCAGACGTTGTTCTCATAAGTATAGTGGGATAGCTGGACGGAACGCATGGTAGCCACCGGAATATTAGCCAGATTAAAGGTGAACTTGTTGCCACTGAGAGCGTCGGTGGTATCCAGACTATCGCTGCCCATTTTGGCTTCGATAGCGGTAATTAGCGAGGCCATTTTATTAGTGTCATAATTGTTGTCGTTGAGTAATTTGCGAATGACTACCGCGCTGTTGGAATATTTTTGAAAGATATGATCCATATGCAGTGGTTGATTGTTCGGCAGTTCCACGGCAATATCACTCGCTGGCACACCCCAGGTTTCGGTAATTGGCGTGGAAGGGGTTGTGAAGCGGGTCACAATTTCATCAAAATCGGGATCGGCGGCATTCAGGTAGCTAGCTTCTAGCCCCATTAGCAAGTTGGCCAACGGTTTGTGGTCAGATTGGGAGTTGGGTATGCCGATGATGGCATATTTGGTGGGCCCACTTTTACTGATTTTTAGACCGGCAAAGCGGAAGCCTGATTCCAGGTACTCAGCCACAGGAATTCGTTCCGATCGGCTTTCCCCATCATCGTATAAGCTGTTATCCATATAAGCCAACCAGCCAAACTGGATTTTCGACCAATTAATATTGCTCAACTGAAAGCTGGAGTACGCCACCCGGCCCTGAAACGCGGTAATTTGGCCGCCATCCATAACCGGATACAGATTGATGCGCATCTCATATTGATTACCATCTTCAACGGCCGTTACACCATAAGGGGCGCGAATACTCTCAAAGGGTGCCCTGTTGGCGGTCACTTTGAGAATCGGGGAAAAGGATAACTCATCTGTTTTGGCTACATCATGCGCTTGAATCGTGCCGACATCATCATAAGGCCAATCTAATTCGGTGAGTGCCAGGCGTAGATGGGACTCATCCTGCGGTTGTACCTGGAACTCAATATATTGAAAGCCGTCAAAGCTGCTTCCGTTGAGGCCAGTTTGCAGCGAGAAGTCAGACTGGTAGTCGGTGACAGTAAACGGGTCCATATCATCGCGGTCAGGCACCCCATCACCATCGTTGTCATCATCCCATAGGTTAGGAATATCGTCGCCGTCTGGATCCACACTGGGGGCAGAGCCGATTGGCGTCGGCCATTCCTCAAAATCCTGCAAGCCGTCCCCATTGGTGTCTATTTCATGGGGGTTACTGTAAAAAGTAGTGGTGATGCTGAGGGTATTGGTGAAAACAAAGCCTTCGATTTCCAGCGTATCGGTGATACCGTCCTCGTCGGTATCGATGCTGTAGGGGTCTGTGCCCAGGCATGTTTCGACAAAATCGTTGAGGCCATCTGAATCTAGATCTGCGTTAGCATCGGCCGTTCCACAGCTGATGTCTTCAATCAATTGTTGTTCGGCTATGGGTGTGGTGGGTTCCATTTGGGTTGGTTCTGTAGATGTTTCTTCGGCAACGGCCGATTCCTCCAATCCCAGCGCCTCATTTAAGGTCGGCAAGGCTGTTCTTTTCTCGTTTTCTTGTGCCAGAGCGTACGAAAAAGGTTGGATGATGGGCGTGGTGACAAACAAAATGACAATGCCAATGGGTACAGATGTACGCAGCCAGCGGTGTGATCGTGCCACATTAAAAGCAAAGAGGATCACGATAATCGAGACCAGAAATACCCCAAGAAGCACGGGTAATGTAATGGGTGCTGCTGGTGAAATTGGGGGTGTCATTGGCACCGAGGTGGCTGCTGTGGTGGTGGGAAGGATATTTTCTGTTGTCAAAAGGGGGATGCCAGTAACGGCCGTATCATACCGAAAATCAACCACAACATGCGCTTGAGCGTCAAATTGCTCATTGACTTCTGGTGTGAACACATCCAGGATTTGACGCTGCGGATAGCCTTCAGCATCGACCCATATTTCACCGTGCCCGCTCATTTGCTGCAAAGCAGTAGGTGTGGTCAGCGGCGTCGCCTGCTGTTCTGGTGGAAGTTGGCTACGCATCTGATCCATAATGTAGGCCGCATACTTTTCACTGTCGATCTCAAAAGCATAGACTGTCAAATGGGGCTGATCCGGATTCTCAATAATGCGCACATTGTCCGCTGCATGTAAATAGCCTACAAAATCCGTCGTGGTGGGACTTAAAGGGTTTTCAATTTGCTCGCGCTCGCCATTTTGCACCAGATAGGTTGCGCCATCTTCTTGCTCGATCCGGATCGGCGGCGCATCGGCATTGGCTTCAAATTGCATTTCAAGAACGGCCGTATCAGGCAGTGTCACCTCGCCATTCAATTGCATATCAAAGCGCTCTTCCGTTTTGCCAATATTGGCCGGCACAGGACGCGGGATCAATGTCTGTTCAACCTGCGCCGAAAAACGATACTCGCCCGAAACTTCAATCTGTTCAATGATGGGGATAACCACATCATCTGATTCTGCGGGTTGGGCTTTTGTATTCATGGTTATGGTCAGTAGGGCAGTGATGATAAGCGCGAAGGTTAATACAATGTTACGGCGCACATTTCTGGACATGGTTATTTGTCTCCTATACTTTTATGCGGCTCAAGCGGCTCACATTTGAGTGAATCCAACAGAAAATGAATTAACTGGCTTTCAGTGGAAAATTTTATAATCTCACCCGTTTGGGCATCTTGCAGGGTGGCACGCCAGTGAGGCTGTTTTTCTCCCCGCTGGAAGCGCACTAAATAGGCTTGATAATGGTTTTTACCCGTCATATAGAAGCAGTATAAGGAGGAAGCGTTATTCAAGCGTTACTCGAATTATTGATCTAGACTCGATAGATTTTGGGAAACCTGTCAAGTCTGAATGCCTGTTGTTATAATGTAATCATTGTCTTTAATCGACCTGGAGAATCATGACACGACAATATACCTTGTTAGGAAGGTTGGCAATTGAAGATAACGGCCGTCCTTCACCGATCATGAAATACAAAAAAGGGTGTGCGCTGTTGGTTTACCTGATTGTCACCAAGCAAGCACACAGCCGTGAAGTGGCGGCTGATTTGTTGTGGGAGGCAACCTCAACCGCCCAAGCCTTCCGCAGTTTGCGCGCGATTTTATACAAGTTACGGCCGCTCGCCCCGGAACTGCTAGTCAGCCCCAAACAGGTAGCGTTTCAGGCGCAAAATGACGTAACGGTTGATCTCTATAAACTGGAAGCAGCATTGGTTGGGCAGGATATTCCGCGTCTGGATGAGGCATTGGCGTTATACAAAGGGGAACTGCTAGCTGGCTTTTATCTGGATGACGCGCCCCGCTTTGGAGAATGGCTGCTGCTGGCCAAGGAACAGTTACGGCAGCAGGTCTGGGCCGGTTATCGACGTGTATGCGCGGCTTACGAAGCCAGTTACGCGTGGAAAAAAGGGATTGCGGCCACCCAGCATTGGTTATTGCTGGACAATTTGGATGAAGAGATTCAGCGCTGGTTAATGCGGTTTCTGGCGGCCGATGGCCAAATTGAGGCGGCTTTAGCGCAGTTTGAACGCTGCCGCAGGGTGCTAGAGCAGGAATTGGGCGTTGAACCGGAAGAGGCGACAACGGCCGTTGCCATCCAATTACAACAACTGTTATTGCCAACTGCGGATAATTTGGCTGAACCGGGACCATTACCAGCCCGATCTTACATTCCCTATCATCGCAATATGGTCTTTACTGGCCGTGCTGCTTATTTACATCAATTGGCAGAGATACTGCTGCCGGAAACGACCTTGCCCAAAACGGCCGTTATCAGCGGTATGGGTGGTTTGGGAAAGAGTCAGTTGGCAGTGGAATATGCCTATCGTTACGGCCGTTTCTATCCTGGTGGTGTCTATTGGATAAATTTTGCTGAGACAGATAACGTGGCCGAAGAAGTCGCTAAAATCGGTGGCAGACAGGGGATGCAGTTGTACCAGCAGGCTGACAAGCTTACCCTGGCCACCCAAGTGGCGCGGGTGCGGGCAGCCTGGCAAGAATCGGTGCCTCGCCTCTTGATTTTTGATAACTGTGACGATGATCTGCTAGCCGCCGATTGGCTGCCTGTTTCTGGTGGTTGCAGCGTGATAATCACCAGCCGCCGTGGACATTGGCCACCAGAAATGCCATTACAAAAAATATCCCTGGCAGCCCTATCAATTCCAGAAAGTGTTAAATTTTTACAGCAGTTGGCAGACCACTTATCGGCACATGAAGCGGCAGCAGTAGCCGAAGATGTGGGGGGGTTGCCCCTGGCACTGCAACTGGCCGGCCATTACCTGGCTCGCCAAAAAATTATGACACCCAATGACTACCTGGCGCAGCTTCGTGCGGAAACTTTGCTGCACCATGACTCATTGCAGGGTA
>CAYGMR010000271.1:0-8208 GCA_964350725.1 uncultured Ardenticatenaceae bacterium
GGTTTGAAGGCTCAGTCGTGGCCACCCACTGTAATGCACGTGCCCTGGTTCCCGGCGAGCGCCAGTTAAGCGACACGCAAATCCAATGTTTGGGTGAGCGCGATGGTGTGATTGGCGTTGTGTTATATAATCGATTTTTGCGTGCCGGACATGGCAAAGGCGATCGTAAAGCGTTGGTGACACTGGAACATGTGGTGGCACATATCGATCATATTTGCCAATTGCTGGGCGATGCCAAGCATGTTGGCATCGGCAGTGATTTTGACGGCGGCTTGGGAGCCGAAGATATTCCCGCCGAGATGGACAGCATTGCCGATTTGCCCCTAATCGCCGCAAAATTACGTGAATATGGGTATGGTGAGAACGATATTGCTGGCATCATGGGTGAGAACTGGTTGAACTTCTTGCGTCGTACCTGGGCAAATTAACGACGCAATTTCCGCATGCAATCCATCATTCTACAGCTTTGCCTTCTGCAAAAGCCTTAAACCGGTTCATTGTTTTCAGTGTTTCCTTGGGAAAAGCCCCACACAAGTCACTTCGCAACTATATTTCATAAAATTTCTCCAAACTCAAGCAGAACTCATCAGCTCCGATATTATTATAGCAAATAAAACCAACTTTCTGAATGCGTTTTTGTAGCCGAAAAAGTCAAAATGGCTATAATTCTTGAAAATATGCTTCAAGTTTAGAATTAGGTAAGAAAATCCTTACACGCGAAATTATAAGCGATTTCTTTGAAGATATTTACCAAGGAGGCTTTTTATTGAATAAACGCGACTTCACGTGTTCTTGGCAGTGTCTCGAACGATAATTTAGCACTGGACAATTTAACATTGTCAATATTTTATTAATATTAATTTGAAACAACTTGTTGTTTTAGGAGGAAAAAATGGCTGAAGTATCAGCAACATCAATCGAAACTAAGGCTCGCCCTTGGTGGCTTGTTTTACTTAGTGGCATCGCCGCTATTATTGTCGGCTTTTTACTCATCTCTTCAACTGAAAAGACCTTGTTTATACTTATCCAGTTTGTCGGTATTTACTGGATCGTAAGCGGTATTTTTGATCTCGTTAGCATGTTTATTGATCACTCTGGTTGGGGCTGGAAGCTCTTTATTGGCATCATCGGTATTTTGGCTGGTTTGGTGATCATACGTAATCCGATAGCATCAACAGTAGCTGTCCCGGTTATTTTTACATGGGTATTGGGTATCTACGGCCTAATGGCTGGTATCGTTATGATCATTCAGGCTTTCAAAGGTGGCGGCTGGGGTGTCGGCATCATGGGCGTTTTAGCACTGCTCATTGGTATGTTCATCTTAGGTAATACTTTAATCAGTGCAGTCACATTAGTGTGGATGTCTGGTTTCCTTTTTGTTATTTTTGGTATCGTTGGTGTTATCCAAGCGTTTAGACAACGTAGTTAGGTTAAAACCAATCTAGAATTAGATAAAACGGCGGCATTGAGAATTCTCAATGCCGCCGTTTTGTTTTACGTTGCAGATCTTTTTTGAAGCGGGATGTATAGCGAACAATTCACATTAAGGCCTCAATAGTTTATGAAACAAAAAAGGTGTCTGCATGTTGCAAACACCTTCGTTTTAGAAAAATTTCTTAAGCTGCAACTTGGTTAACCAAAAATCGCGCTTTAAACCTTTACATGCAATTAATTTGCTTGAACCACCAAAACTTCCACATCTGTTGTGGGGTTGTCGTTCGTGATGACCGGAATCATGGTGTCGCTGATAAAAAGCAATTTGCCTTCGGCATCGGTAATACGAGCGGACACACTGTAACGCCGGTTTTCCTGCACAAAGGCAGGGTTATAATAAACCGTGTAGGGCAGCGGTACTTGAGCACCATCTAGTGTGTAGGTGTCTGCACCAATTGTGATTGCAGGTGCATCTGCCAATGAAATGTCTTGCACGCGAACTTCCAAAATGGCATTTTCTGGTAAGGCAATCCGTTGTAGATAGGTGACTGTGCCGCTTACTTCTGCACCGCTAACCGCGAAGCGCATGGAATTATCCGTTGTGGTTTCATCCAAGAAGAGTGCCTCCATTTCCAGGTGGAAACCATCGACAGCCTCTAAACTTTGAATAAATTGAACATCTAGGGATTCTTCCCCGCAGAATACGGCCGTTGTCGGGCCCATCTGAATGCTCAACACGCCATCCTCGACTGTGTATTCCGCGAGAATATTGTTGCAATCGGCAACGATAACGGCTACATCGTCTGGTAGGAATTGGATTGAATAAGCGGCGGGGTTGGGAACGGCCGTACTTGTATTGGGTGTATTATAGTCAGTCCATTGCCAAATCGGGCCGATCAAATCTTCGGCTGTCGGTTCTTTTGGTTCACTAAAACGCATTGTGCCGCCATCGGCCATCAGGTCAAAGAACATATCATCGCCTTCAAAAAAGAAGATACGCGCAAAACCCAGATATTGCAGGTATTGATCAGCTAATGAATCGGGAGGACAGGCAACCATTGTTGATGCGCCTAATGGATTAATCGTAATATTGCTGCCATCAATCGTGTAAGTTGTGTTGACCATATTGCAATCTGCTTTGATATTAGCCGTGCCGTCGGCATTTAATGTCAACTCATACCGTTCTGGTTGTGGAATTTCTTGCGAGCCGTTAACGGGGTCGCTAAATCCAGTCCATTGCCAGGTTTTTCCGACAGCTTGGGCAGCTGGCTCCGCCTCCGTTTCTGACTCGGGCAGCAATGCTGTATCCTCGACAAGAATGACTGGCACGTCAATATCTGTGGTTGGATTGCCATTGGTGATAACGTGGATTGCGGTGTCATTGATAAACAGCAGGTTGCCCGCGGCATCAGTGATGCGTGCTGACAATGAATATGTGTGGTTTTCTTCAATCTCAGCAGGATCATACGAAATTGCAAAGGGTAAAGGAACCTGCTTACCTGCGGTCACATAACTGACTTCACCAAGCACTGTGGCTGACGCATCGGCTAACGACGTATCTTGTAATTGTACACTCAATGTCGCATCTTCAGGCAAAGCGATCCTTTCATTATAGGTCACAGAACCTGATACTACATCGCCTTCTGGGTGTGGTTCTGATTCGTCAAGGATGATCGGCTGGTCAGCGGCGACACCATTGACCACCACGTTGTATTCACCGGCAGCCAATCCGCTCGTGTCGATCGCTATATTTTCAGTAAAGGGAACGAGTGCTTGCGTACACATCATATCTTGTGGATGGGCGGTTGTTAGAGCGATCTCAATTGTATTGCCTTTTACTGTTTGGGTAGATTCGTGAATGGATGTACAACCATCTGGTAAATTGCCAGCAGCAACGGCGACATACCCATCATCTTGCTGCTCGATAGTGACATTATCTACTATTGCTACGCCAATATCTTGTTTGATCGGCAATTGTTCGGCGGCTGTTTCTTCGCTGTCCTCAGTTTGATCGTTTTTCTCGGCATCTTCGGCTGTGTCACTGTCTTCGGTTTGTTCAGACGCAGCTTCATCTTCTTCCGCCGGTTCGGTAACTTCTGCGGAAGCATCTGTAGAATCCTCACTCGATTCAGAGGTTGTTGCCGGCTGTTGTTGCACACAAGCTGCAAGCAGCAAGGCGATGATGGTTAATAAAATTAAGGGTAAAGACTTCCTCATTTTTCCTTCTCCTTTCGTTATTTTTTCTTCTTTTTTGGTTTTTTGGGTGGCAATGTATACACAAATTCGGCGCATAAATCGATCCAATGTTTCAGATCTTCGTCGGATTCTAACCCATCTGTGCTGACGTAGACATAGCCTTTCATGGAACGCCCTGTAAAATCCATTTCACGCGCAGACGGCCGTTTCAAGGCAATTGGATAATTTTCGGGACCAACGCGTGCCATCAATTCCTCACCAATCACGCCACAAAACATATAATCGTTGAGCATAAACGCAAGTCCGCCAAACATCTTCTTTTCAACGACATGTGGATAATCGATTGTGACGGTACGAATGCGTTCTGCTAAACCTTCATCATAAGCCATAGAGCCTCCTTTGAACAATACCCGACGCAAAACTGTTTTTATTGTACCCAGTTTTTTGTTTGATGCTTAATGTGCATCTCATAGGTGGAGACGTCTGTTATTTAGTTTGGGTTCCCGGATATGTTTTTTGCTGAGAAACGCAAAACAAGTTTGTGGTTGTTGGTAAAAAAAAGGACAAAAGACGAATATGTAAATATTTCGTCTTTTGTCCTCAGATTAAGTGAGTAAAAAGGCTGGAATTGTTAGCGTTGAAAATTCAACATTAAATCAGCCAATGATTGTGCCGACGGCCGTAACATTTCATCCGGTAGCAAAGCCAATGGCGTATCCGGCAAATCAGATGCTTCGGCTAATGATTCACGGGTAGGGTCAAAATAAACCAGGCCAGTGATCAATTCCAAATTTTCTTCCGCTTTATGCAGTACCGTCAAAGCCGCCATTTTATCAGTGGGATCATAATCATCTTCCAAGCGACGCAAACGAATACGGGAACCATCGTGCAGGTCGATCTCGCGCGCTTCGCCCGGTTTAACAGAAGAGATCGAGATTTCTTTGGCCCGTGGTACCCAGCCAAAATCATGTAACGGAGCCTCATTATCACGGCCATAACTATAACTTTTGGTTGATGTATCTGCATCATTAAAGGCCACACACGGACTGATGATATCGATAACGGCCGTTCCGCGATGACTCAACGCCGCTTTTAACAGTTCACGAACCTGCTTGGCATCACCTGAGAAAGAACGCGCCACAAAACCAGCACCCGCCATAATCGCTTCCATACAAATGTCGATGGGTGGCAGTTCATTACGCCCGGCATATTTTAACTCTTGGCCTGTATCTGCAGTCGCCGAGAACTGGCCTTTTGTCAAACCATAGACACCATTGTTTTCCACAATATAGACCATACGCACATTGCGACGCATGAGGTGTTTAAATTGGCCCATACCGATGCTGGCTGTATCACCATCGCCACTAACACCAATCGCTTTCAATGTGTGGTTGGCCATCAATGCGCCGGTGCCGATGGAAGGCATACGGCCGTGTAGGGAGTTAAACCCATGAGACATACCTAGGAAATAGGCCGGTGACTTACTAGAACAGCCGATGCCACTCAACTTGATGATTTCATGCGGCCGTATATTCAGATCGTATGCTACTTGCACGATCTGATTAGCGATGGAATTGTGACCACAGCCTTTGCACAGGGTCGTTGGCTGTCCTTTGTAATCAACCTTGGTCAATCCCACCAAATTAACACTTTGCGGTCTTGCTCTTGTTGCCATATTAAACTTGCTCCTCTGCCTCAATGGCTTCTACAATCCAACGTGCGGTTAGCGACATCCCATCAAGATGAGCCAATGATACCAACTTCGTCGCCATTTCTGGAACTTCAGTTTGTAGAATCATATGCATTTGTCCATCACGATTCAATTCAACCACATAAACTTTATCATATGCAGCTATAAATTCTTTAACTTCATTATTGATCGGCAGTGCGCGCAAGCGCATAAAACTGGTTTTTACACCTTTTTTCTCTAGCCGATCACGTGCCTCTTCAATTGCATAACAGCTTGTCCCATAGCCGATGATGCCAAACTTCGCATCTTTTTCAGATTTAACAACTGGCCCAGGCACTAATGTTCGTGCAGTTTCAAATTTGCGATTAATACGCGCCATATTATTCAGCCAATCATCTGGTTTTTCACTATAGACTGCTTTTTCATTGTGCCCAGTCCCACGTGTAAAGTAAGCTGCACGCGGATGATTGGTGCCTGGCAAAGTGCGGTAACCAATACCATCACCGTCAATGTCTTTGTATCGTGCAAATCCTTTTTCTTCGACTTCCTCGGCTGTGAGTACTTTGCCACGATTAATCGGCTCTGTTGGATAATCAAATGGTTCTGACATCCAGTTATTCATGCCCAGATCGAGATCGCTGAGTACAAAGATGGGGGTTTGCAATTCTGTCGCTAAGTTAAATGAGGTGGTGCCAAACTCAAAACATTCTTTAATGGAAGAGGGTAACAAAATGACATTTTTGGTGTCGCCATGTCCCAGGTAATAGGTGAAAGTAATATCACACTGGCCCGTGCGTGTGGGCAAACCGGTGCTGGGACCAACTCGTTGGATATTCCAAATCACAGCGGGGATTTCAGCAAAGTAGCCCAAGCCAGCAAACTCGGCCATCAGCGACAAGCCAGGGCCCGATGTGGCTGTCATCGCGCGTGCGCCAGCCCAACCGGCACCTAACAGCATACCAATAGCTGCCAACTCATCCTCGGCTTGAATCACAGCATAAGATTTTTTACCGGTTTCCTTGTCTTTGCGCAAGATGGGCAAATAGCTGTTAATCGCATCAATCACCCTGGTTGAAGGCGTTATAGGATACCAGGCCACAAAAGGTACACCGCCATACACAGCACCCCGTCGGGCGGCTTCATTGCCGGTCATCATAATCATGCCAGCGGTTTCATTCATAGGCGCAACTTCATAGGGATCGACTTTTGTGAGATTTTCGACAGCCCATGTGTTGGCGGTGCGCACCATTTCCATATTGGTAGCGACCAATGTGCGCCGACTCTTGAAATGATAATCCAGGGCATCATCAATTTGTGCCAGCGGAATGTTGAGCAGGTGAGCCAACGCGCCCACATAGACCATATTGGCGATATAGTCGCGTAATTTGCCTTTCATGCCGGTTTTGGCGACGAAACGATTGACCGGCACAGCGTAATAGGTGATGTCATCACGTTGTGGGATGCTGCGCCAATCACCATTATACAGACAAACACCACCTGCTGGCAGCGCGGCAATATCATCTTCTACAGTATCTTGGTTAAAGGCAACGAGAATATCGTTTGTTTCGCGACGCGCCTCATACCCTTCATGACTTACACGAATTTGATACCAGGTAGGTAAGCCCTGGATATTGGAAGGAAAGATGTTTTTCCCATTAACAGGGATTCCCATCTTGAAGAAGGCACGCAAAAGTGCCAAATTGGCGGTCTGACTGCCAGAACCATTGACGGTGGCCACTACAACTGAAAAATCGTTGATGACCGGTTGTTGTTCTGCTGCAGGAGCATTTTCCTCGGCAGCATCTACATATTCCATATCAACTCTCCTTTGAAAGATGTTACACAGAGTTGAACAGAGGAAACACGACGAGTTACGGAGAAAGGGGGAAGAAATGAAAGTTGATTATCCGTGTTGTGGTGTATCATGTTGATTCCAATGTAACAATACTAAACGCATTTATTTAACGGATCAGTGGGCAACATCAGTCTGAGGAGCTTGATGTTGTGGGCAACGGCCGTAATAAAGCAAAATGTTCTTCTAATAAAATTAGCCCCGCATCAAAATTATTGTCGCATAAGGTTGCAGCAATTCTTTCATGATAAGTCCATACACGAATCCAGTAATCATAACTGGCAAATCGTGTTAACTCACTGGCATCATAGGCATTCCAATAAGCAGATAACAATCCTTGTACAAAGGGATTATCCAGGCGACTGTAAATAGTGAGGTGGAAGGCACGATGTTCAGAATTGGGAATGTGGGCGGGTTCGCCGCGCAGCTTCTGCCACGCTTGTGCAATTAAAGTTTGTAACTGTTCTTTGTCTGTTTGTGTGAGTAAAACAACTGCTTGCTGCCAGAAACCAATTTCAACAACCTGGCGCAGTTGGCTGATCTGCTTGAAGTTAGTCTCCCCCGTTGCCAGGCTAAATAACATACCATTCAACACAACCTGGCTGAAATCAAATGCTTCACGCTGAATCCCCAAACGTGGCCGCACGGAAACTAAGCCCATGCTGCGTGCTATTTCCAATTGTTCGCGCAGTTTGCCGACACTAATACCTAGCTCAGTGCTGATTTCATTGAGCGTGGGCAAGCGAGTGCCTGGAGTAAACTGCTTGGTAATAATGTATTTAAGAAATGGGGAGTCTAATTCTGTTAGCTGCATAAAAAACTTTAATTTATCCAATAAATCATATAAATAGAATCAATGCGAGCATTATAACAGTTTTGGGAATGTAAATCAATAGAAAAACCTCTCACAAAATAATTTGATGAGAGGTTTCTTTTATTTAGGAATAGAAGTTTAACAAGACAACAAAGTTGTTGTGTTGCCAGTCCTCAAGGCAAACGGTGCAAACCCGATTCTTATTTCATCATTAGCGCTAAA
>CAYGMR010000272.1:0-8172 GCA_964350725.1 uncultured Ardenticatenaceae bacterium
CTGTGGCCGGTGTCCTCACCGCGACACTATCCGGCTCGGTCAGGAGACACGGCCGCAGCACCTAAATAGTGACGATTTTTTACAATTGGGATTTGGCGCTTCCGCTCTGAATGATCGCATTATATGATTCAATTTACGAAAACTATTGACATTCATCAGAACAGATGCTATTATGTACTCGGCTCCCCCCCAGAGGTGGTCGACCTAACGCCCGTTAGTTCGCCACCTCTTTTTTTTGTGACTACAACGAATTAGGAAAAGAACGAATTTTAATGTTATTAGCTATCCGTCAATTTGCGAAAAATCTCAATGCAGAATAATCAACCAATTCTCATCGATAATGGCCCCCTACTAAATAGCACGGGACTTGTACATAGGGTGCAAGAGCCCCAAAAATCCGGTCCACACCCAACCGTCGTTATGTTACACGGCCGTTACGGGAATGAAGAGGTCATGTGGATATTCGAAAAAACGATCCCCGCTCATTGGCTAAAAATCGCACCGCGTGCCATCGAAACGGATCCGTATGCTGGCTACTCCTGGGTTTTGCAGGGGGATCATAGTTGGCCGCCTTTAGCAGCGTTTGATCGTGCACAAACGGCCGTTACCACCTTCATCCACTCTCTCCCTACCGTTTACAATGCCGATCCCGACCACATTTATCTGATGGGCTTTAGCCAGGGAGCGGCCGTCGCCTATGCGGTTGCCATGTGCCATCCAGGGCTTGTGCAAGCCATCGCTAGTTTGGTCGGTTTTGTGCCCGAAGATTGTGATGCACCCCAAAATCTATCTGCTTTACATAATCTGCCCATTTTTATGGCAGTGGGCAAACAAGATAAACGCATCCCCTACGAACGCAGCCAAAAATGTGCAGCAACAGTGCGTCAGGCGCAGGCAGACCTCAGCTATCATGAATATAACACCGGGCATAAATTGAATGTGCAAGGAACTAAAGATTTAACGCAATGGTGGTCTATGCGCAACAGATAACGTTAACTTTCTTACCCCTCGTTTTGATTTGACCATTCTTTTTAATCCTCCAATTAGGTTCCCTTAATCCCCTCTTTAGGCAGAGTTTACATTCTCTTTACGTTTCAGTTGCAAAATACAGTGTGAAGATTTATTTACACATTTGTATTCATACAACTTTTTATTAAGGCATTCGTAACGTTTTCGGAGGTATTTTAATGCGATTAAAATCAACAAGTATCGTTATTCTCGCAGTTTTTATTCTATTGTTAGCTGCATGTGGCGGATTTTCGGAGCCCCAAGCTGGATTTGAACCCGTTTCACAAATGGGGGTAGGAAACAATCTGGTGGATACGGCCGTTGCCCAAACACAAACAGCCCAATCCAACACCCCAGCACCCAACATCGTCGTCGATGATTCCCTACTCGAACAAGAAAACGCTTTTATCCAAGTATTCGAGGAAGTCAACCCATCGGTCGTGCATATCGGCCTGGTAGATGGTCAAGGTTCTGGATTCATTTTTGACGAATCCGGCTATATCGTGACCAACAATCATGTCGTTGCCGGTGCCAGCAGCATAACAGTTACCTTTCATGATGGCAGCCAACTTGATGCCAGACTAATAGGCACTGATCCGGACTCTGACTTGGCAGTAATCAAGGTGAACGCCAATTCAGGCACGCTGAAGGCACTGCCCCTCGCCGATTCAGAACAACTGCGTGTAGGTCAAATTGTTGTTGCCATCGGCAGCCCATTTGGTCTTGAAAGCACCCTGACAACCGGTGTCATCTCCGGTCTAAACCGCACCTTCCCTGGCAATGGCAGTTACACAATTCCCGACATTATCCAAACTGATGCTGCCATCAACCCCGGTAATTCGGGTGGCCCATTGTTAGATTTGCAAGGCCGACTCATCGGCGTGAACACAGCCATTGAATCGCCAGTGCGCGGTTCATCAGGTGTCGGTTTTGCGGTACCTGCCAACATCGTGGCCAAAGTTATCCCGCAGTTGATAAATGGCGGCGAGGTTGCTCATCCATGGTTAGGCATTTCCGGTAGTGAGTTAAGTGCGCAATTGGCGGCTTCCTTCAATCTGGATGCTGATCAACGGGGTATCTTGGTGTCCAGTGTATCCGCTGGTGGTCCAGCTGCACGTGCTGGTTTACGCGGTGCGGATCTACAAACCAACGAGGTTGGAGACATTATCGTCGGCATTGATGGCCAACCTGTTACTGAGTTTGATCATTTGCTTGGCTACATCGTACAGCACACGCAGGTAGGCCAAACCGTCGAATTACAAGTCTTACGCAATGGCGAGTTGATTACTGTGGATGTAACGATGGGTGAACGGCCGTCGAGTAACTAAAAATCAATTTGTATCTTTCAAAAAGCCCGTCACAGAGAAATACCTGTGGCGGGCTTTTTGTTTTGACAAAGTAAACGAGCACCATATAATCATATCTGTGGCACTTAATCCGCATGCTGCATTCAATATTCTGCATTCAAAATAGGAGATATCTATGGAAATTTCTGGCGATTATACATTTGATGCCCCACAAGAAATGGTCTGGCAGGCGTTACTCAACCACGAAGTACTTTCTTCCGTGCTGCCAGGGAACGAATCGCTTGAACAAACTGGCGAAGATGAATATGCAGGTAATCTAAATGTTAAAATCGGGCCGGTGCAGGGCAAATTCAGGGGCAATATTAAACTGAGTGATATTAATAAACCAGATAGTTACACTATGGTTGTTGACGGCAAAGGGTCGCCGGGCTTTGTCAAAGCGACAGGAGCCGTCAAGTTAAGTGCGCAAGAAGAACAAACGTTTATGGCTTATGAAGGCACAGCCCAGATAGGCGGCCGCATTGCCAGTGTCGGACAGCGTCTTTTGGATAGTTCCGCCCGTTCCATTATTCGTCAAAGTCTCGATGGTATCAATGAATATTTGAAGTTCCAGCAAGCCGCGCAAGAAACGGCCGTAGCTGGGGGTGCCACGACCGAAGAAGAAATAGCTGAAGCGGTTGCCCAGGTAGAAATGCCAGCCTATCAACCACCTTCACAAACAAATATGGCGCTTAATGTAGCCAAAGATGTTGCCGACGATTTCATACCGGCTGAATATCGACCCACGATTGTGGCTGTACTCGTTTTTATTTTCCTCATGATTATATGTCGCGTTTGTAAGAAATAGAGGCGGCTACGATATCGTCGATGCGAGCAATGGCATTGGCAATGCCGTCTTCATCGCGCATCTTTTCACCCATTTCTGCGGCTTTTGCACGCATTTTGGCATCGGTTGTCAGTGTGTGCAAAGCGTCGGCCAGTTTATCCACGGACAGTTTCTTTTGGGGGATAAATTTTGGCCCCACACCCAATTCGAATACACGCTCACCCCAAAACGGTTGATCACCCATAAATGAGCAGATGAGCGACGGCCGTCCAGCACGCAAACCAGCTGCGGTTGTGCCCGCACCACCATGATGCACCACAGCAGCCATTCGTGGGAAAAGCCAATCATGCGGCGCTTTTTCAATCTTAAAGATCGACTCCGGTAAATCTTCAGCGTCTAACCCGCCCCAGCCGGTCGCGATAAGGCCGCGCACATTCGCTTTTTGTAAGGCGCCCACCACAATGTCCGCCAAACGCTGTGGGTTTTTACCAGCCATACTGCCAAAGCCAACATAAACAGGCGGCTCACCAGCCTCAAGAAAGGTTTGCAGCTCCGCTGATGGTTGCCACTCTTTTTGTTGATCTAAAAACCAATAGCCAGTAATCGCAGCTTGTTCTGGCCAATCTTTTGGTCGCGGGATAACATATTTACTAAAACCATGGAGAACCGGAATGGGTGCGCCATCCCCCTTTGTCAATATGCCCGTGCCTTTAGGCAGCTTGTCCAATCCCATCAACGTTTGGCGAATTTCATTCACCGATTTGGTATATTGTCCATAACCCATTGCAATCAATTTGTAGGTCAGTTTGTTGTACCAACCACCAAGAGGCAACGCGGGCACACCAATCGTCGGAAATTCAGCAGTTGGCACCATCATCGCCTGCAATACGGCCAAAATGGCGGGTGCATTAAATGCCTCGGCAATCGATAGACCGCCAAGCGCTTTTGGATGATAAATCACCAATTCTGGCTCCGCTATTTTGGCAGCTTCCCATGAATCGATGATCATTTGTCTGTTCAGCGGCATGGTGGCTTTGACTAGTTTGATCATCGTTTTGGCAGTGCCCAAAAGGCCAACGGTACCTTCTAAGGCGTCCTTGCCAGCATCTGTGTCCATGAGCTTAATCAGTTCATCAGTCATATACCCATACTGCAAACCATTTTCGGTAATAAACGTCTCAAATGTGCTTGCCGTGCAAAGGGTAACCGTGTGGCCTGCTGCTTGTAGGCCCTTGCCTAGGGCAACATAGGGTTGTACATCGCCGCGTGAACCAAAAGTGATTATTAAAATTTTCATACATTCCCTCTATTGTTCTAAATATCGCAAACGGGCCTCAGCGGAAATTTGCTTCAGGATAGCTTTGCCCGCGTCACTAGCACCACCATTTGCAGGGGTCAAGGCACGATCCATCATTTCTGCGATGCCTAAAATGAGATCATCGGTTTCGGGGATTTCAGCTTGGGGGACAAGCGTCCCCATACTGACCAAACTAAAACTAAACATATTCATGATGTGTGTAATAACCTTTGCATCCATATCTTGTCTTACTGCCCCGGCGGCTTGCATCTGTTTCACAAAAATGTAGCGCGTCGATTGATACGGCCGTGTACTTTGAAAAAGATTTTCTTGCTTGCGCAAATAGTTACCCAATACCCGCCCATCTTGTCGAATCATCGCTGACATAAAGGGGCTGCTATTTATTGCATATAATGTATTTTTGTACATGCCCCCAATGGTGCCCCCTTGGGGATCGGCATCAATAAATTCAAGCCATTTTTCAGCGTATGCTTTTAGCTCGCGCTTGATCAAACATTCAAGCAGATCATCTTTACTCTGGAAATGCAGATAGATAGCACCCTTGCTCACGCCCGCCTCGCGTGCAATGTCACTTACAGTTGTTTTGTCAAAACCATAATGCACAAAAAGGTCAGATGCAGCATTAAGTATTCTTTCTTCGCGCAGTTCATTATTAGATTTAGGCATAAAAATCTCTCTAAATGATTTTTTGACCAATTTTACAATATTGGTCAAATAGTACCATCACGCAATCAGAATGTCAATTTAACATTGACATTTTTTCTCTATATCATCTATACTCACCTTGAGAACATGACCTGAGCTAGATTATGCAAGTTGAGGTCATCATTTTTGTAACTATTTCCACACATGGATACTCACCTTCGCGGGTATGACAGTCAAGAGACACCTGTATAGCTACAAAAAAGTTTATGAACTTCCACAACGCAAGTTTGTGACATATTATGACTCGAGGGAAATTTTGATGAACAGAATATTTTGGCTAACATCAACTATCTTGGTCGTGCTTCTGCTTGCCGGATGTGCAGAAAATCCTCAGTCTGCACCCGATCAAGACACATTATTTCAAATCTCTACATTGAGTTCGCTTACAGAAGGTGTTTTTGACGGCGAAACAAGTTTTGCAGAATTGAAAGAGCATGGTGATTTTGGTTTGGGCACTTTTAATGCACTCGATGGTGAAATGATTGAGATTGATGGCCAGGTGTATCAAGTCAAAGCGGACGGTGTCGCTTACCCTGTTGCAGATGACATGAATTCACCGTTTGCTGTCGTTACTTTTTTTGATGTCGATGAAACAGACACTCTCACAGATCCGTTAGATTGTACACAATTGGGAACATATCTTGACGGTTTGCTGCCAACAGAAAACATCCCCTATGCAATAAAGGTAGAGGGAACTTTCAATTATTTGAAAACGCGCAGTGTCCCCCGCCAAGAAAAACCCTATCCAAAGCTGGCTGAAGTTGTTGCAAACCAACCTACTTTTGAATTTAACGACGTGGACGGTGTTATGGCAGGTTTCCGTTTACCTGGTTATATGGCTGAGACAAATGCGCCAGGATACCATTTCCATTTCATCACGAAGGAGCGTTTGGCAGGCGGACATGTGCTTGAATGTATCATTCAGGATGTCAAAGTGGAAATTGATTATACAGATGTATGGCATGTCGAATTACCTGCTGACAATAATTTTTATACGGTTGATTTATCGGATTAAATAGCCCTTAAAACGAATGTGAACAACGGCCGTTTCCATCTATGTTATAATCGTTGCCATGTGGCAATTTCTCACAAATCGTAAAAAAATATGTTGTTGTACTTTGTTGGTTGTTTTTACCTTCAGCATTTTATCCGCTTGCCAGACGGACAAACAGGAACCGGTTATGCGCGGTACGGCCGTGCCACATTTTACTGTCCCCATTTTAGCAGCCAACGCCGAATTACTCACAGAACTTGCAACATGGTCAGTAGATGGTCATGTCAGGTGGAGTGGGAGTCTCGCTTTTTCACCTGATGACCGCTTGCTGGCAGTCGGCTTTGACGACAAGTCCGATATTTTGCTTTTATCCACAGCCAATGGTGAAGAAATCCGCACGCTGCATGGTCATACCGGCGATGTCAACAGTCTGACATTTTCACCCGACGGACAAAAACTAGCTTCTAGTTCATGGGACCAAACTGTAAAAGTGTGGGATGTGGCTACCGGGCAAGTAATACAGACATTCAACCACCCCGATACCACCTACAGTGTAGCCTTTTCGCCAGATGGCGGCAGTCTGGCTGCTGGCGTGCGTGATGGATCAATCATTTTATGGAATCTTGAAACCGGCCAAAAGATGAATACCTTTGATGGCCACACTGAGTTGGTTCAGCATGTCACTTTTTCACCAGATGGCTCAAGCATTGTTTCTGCATCTTTTGATGGCACGATACGCGTGTGGGATGTGGCTACTGGTCAAGTACAGCACACGCTTTCAGGTCATGAGGGTTCAGTTTGGGACATCGCTTTTTCACCCGATCAAACAACCGCAGCTTCAGCATCAACCGATGCGACTATTCGACTTTGGGATAGTACCAATTGGCACGAAGCAGGTAATCTAAAAGCGTCTAACCCGGCCACTACAGAATGGTATGATGTGGCTTTTATCGACAACGACCTTGTTGCAGCCGCTTCTAGAGACAAATTAACCTTATGGAATTCAGTCAGAGAACAAAAACTGCTCACGCTTGAAGTCGATGAGGGCGTTCAGACAGTGGCTGTCTCCAACAATGGACTTTTATTGGCAACAGGGGGTCAAGGTATTGTGCGTTTATGGGGCGTTGTTGGCAACGAGTAACCTTAAGTGCGAGGTAAAATGTTTACTCTAAAAACAGACCGGCTTATCATTAGCAAGCTAACGGTAAATAATGCCGCTTTTATCCTAGAGCTTTTGAATGACGCCGCTTTTTTACGCTTCATTGGGGACAGGGGGGTAAAAAGCCTTGAGGATGCACGCAATTATATTGAAACGGGGCCCCTAGCCAGTTATGCACAATACGGCTTTGGTTTATATCTGACCAGCTTAAAGCATGATGGTGTTCCAATTGGCATGTGTGGCTTATTGAAACGTGACAGTTTAGATAATGTTGACATTGGTTATGCATTTCTGCCACAATTTAGAGGACAAGGATATGCGCTTGAAGCAGCAACGGCCGTTACCCAATACGCCCAAAACACCCTAAAACTAAATCGCATCGTCGCCATCACTACACCAGACAACATGAAATCAATCAAACTGCTCGGAAAATTAGGGTTTTATTTTGATAGAATGGTTAGACTTTCGGCTGAAGGTGCAGAAAGCAACTTATTTGTTTTAGACTTCAACTAAACCATTGTGAGGCAATTTAATATGACACCATACAAAAACACCCAAATCGGCTATTATTTGCTGACTGTTTACAGCGGAGTAATGCTATTTTTTCTGTTCTTAAATCAAAAAAGTAAAAACAAACCCATTGCGCTTATGCGTCTACTCATCATGTTAATCGTTATGGCATTATTTGGGACGCTGACTGTTGAAGTCAACGAACGCACATTAAAACTGCGTTTCGGCGTGGGTGCTATCCGCAAAGAACTGCGCTTGCAGGATATTGAAACCTATCGCAGCGTCAAAAATCCCTGGTATTATGGGTGGGGTATCCGATATATATCTCATGGCTGGCTGTTTAAT
>CAYGMR010000273.1:0-8113 GCA_964350725.1 uncultured Ardenticatenaceae bacterium
CTCTATGTGAGCCGTGATCGCGCGGGTTGTGCCCATAAATTGGTCAAGATCGCCAAAGCAGAGGCTTGTTCTGTTTCGGCCGTACAGGCAACCCGTGAAAACTTGCTGCCTTATTTTGGTGCTGTCGGTGGTCGTCGTATGCCTGAGCACCAGGGGCTGTACCGTATCGAACAAGTTGTGGAGAAGCCCACCCCCACTAAAGCGGAACAACAGCTTATCGTTCCTGGTTTACGCGCTGGCCATTACCTCTGTTTTTTTGGCATGCATGTGTTAACACCCGCTATCTTTGACATTTTGGAGCAGAAAGTAACGGCCGTTGGTGATCGTGGCGGTATCTGGTTGGGCGCCGCACTCAACGAGTTGGCTAAGCGCGAACAATATCTAGCTTTGGAAATGCCAGATCGTCGCTATGATGTGGGTGTGAAATATGGCTTATTGACTGCGCAATTGGCATTGGCGTTGAGTGGCCAAGATCGTGATTATGTGTTGGCACGTCTGCTTGAATTATTGGCAACCCGTGAAATGGGAGCCGATGCATGAGCCAACTTATCGAAATTATCACGTCCGATCAACCTGCTGTGCGTAACCGTGCCTTAGATGCTTTTTGTCGTGAGGCATCCTTAGACCAGTTGTTGGCTGAATGTGTCGCGTTGGATCGATTTCGTCGCAGCAGTGACAATTTATATGCGCGTGTACGCGCCTTATTTTTTCTCTATGCCATCCATCGCTTTCATTTGCCAGAAAAAGAAGGCATAGCCCACAGCGGCAACATCCCCTATGACGGGTACATGCATTTGCTAAAAAGGCGTTTTGAGGAAGCGATTGATGTTTTTTTATTACGCCAAAAGGCAGATGGCCCCAATGATAGTATCTCCAGTGCTTTGGCATCAGCCTATCATAGCCTTGGATTTCAGACCTTAGCGGATCAGGTACGCTTGAGTGTGCGCTCGGTCCGCGGTAATCAGTGGATGTTTCGCATAGGCCATCCGGCGGATCACCCATTACGTGTACGGCCGCAACTTCTTGAGAAAAATAACGGCATGTTCCCTATTTTGTGTGAGGCAACACCTGTGCGCATGGATTTAACCCACAGCGGATGGAGTGACATTTTCTTTTTGGGTATGGATTTCCCGGAAGGGGCACAGGTGATCAATACGTCGATTGATTTGAGTGTACGCAGAAACGGCCGTCCACGACCGCCTAGTGCCCCTGTCGAAGCCTATTTTCGCGTGATTGACGAGCCACTGTTACGCTTGACCAGTGTCGATTTGAAGGCCAGCGCCGATATCACATTGCTTGCTGAAGTGTTTGACTTTGCACGCGATTATTTAGGTTTGCTCAAAGCGGCAGTGATTGCTGCTGGCATTGTGCCCCCGGGCATGGAAGGTGCTGGTCAAGCGTTGGCTGAGTTATTGGCGCAGTTGGTTGGGCCAGGTCACGGCATCGAAATTGTTAGCCGTGTGAACGATATTCCCAAAGGGTCACGTTTGGCGGTTTCAACAACTTTATTGGCTTCATTGATTGCTGTATGTATGCGAGCAACGGGTCAGGCGGATGCTTTGACGGGCGCCTTAGATGAAGCTGATCGCCGAATCGTGGCAGCGCGCGCTATTTTGGGCGAATGGCTGGGTGGTTCTGGAGGCGGTTGGCAAGATTCAGGTGGTGCTTGGCCGGGTATGAAGCTGATCCAAGGGCAGTTGGCGGGACCAGATGATCCTGAATTTGGCATCAGTCGCGGCCGTTTATTGCCCAGTCACCGCATATTTACGCATGAGGATGTTTCCCTTGAAACACGCCAAAAGCTGCAAGACAGTCTGGTGTTGGTGCATGGCGGCATGGCACAAGATGTGGGCCCGATTCTGGAGATGGTCACGGAGAAATATTTGTTGCGCTCAGAGGCAGAGTGGAACGGCCGTTTACAAGGCATGCAGATTTTGGACGAATTGATTGAACTTCTGAAGGCGGGTGATGTCGCTGCCATTGGTGATGCCACGCAGCGCAATTTTGAAGGTCCGATCCAAACGATTATCCCCTGGGCGGCAAATTTATATACCACCATGCTCATCGAACGCGTCACAGAAGAATTTGGGGATCAGTTCTGGGGGTTTTGGATGTTGGGTGGTATGGCAGGCGGCGGCATGGGTTTCATTTTTGACCCGGTATGCAAAGCCGAAGCCCAAGAGCGGTTACAGGTGATTATGAGTGCAGTCAAGGCGCAGTTGGAAACGGCCGTGCCCTTTGCCATGGAACCTGTCGTCTATGATTTTGCCATCAACGAACAAGGTACCTTTGCAGAGTTGTCTACCGGGGTTGACGCTTTAATGCCCCCTGGTTACTACACCCAAGCCGTACCAGACTTGTTGCGCCAGGGATTGCGCGAATTGCCCCCAGCCCGTCGTGCCGAATTGGATTGTTTTGGCGAAGCGTGCCGCCGCAATCCAGATTTACAGGATATGGTGCATATGCTTTTTGATCGTTTGCTGCCACATGCAGAGGTCGCGGCTGCCGGTGAAGGGGATTTGCAAGCTTTGTTGGCACGATTTGGGTTTGACCGCGTGCAGCATGAGCAAATCCGCAGCGATTTGAAAAATAGCAGCATTGGTTTGGCACAAAACCGACTGCCAGTAAATAGTCAGATCGAGGATGTGGCTCCAGGTGATGTGGTTGATGTGGGCGCCGGTTTGCCTGTCCATTGCCATCAAACGGGTATGGCGGCGCTTACGAATGGTACCGTGGCAGTGGTGACACTGGCTGGCGGTGCAGGCAGTCGTTGGACGCAGGGGGCAGGCGTGGTTAAGGCACTCAATCCGTTTGTAAAGTTGAACGGCCGTTATCGCAACTTCATCGAAATCCACCTGGCCAAGAGCCGTCGTGTGGGCCGTGTTGCGGGCACATCGCTGCCCCATATTATCACAACCAGTTATTTGACCAATGACCCGATTGCTGCCTGGCTAGCGCGCGAACAAAATTATAATTATCCAGGGCCATTGCTGTTGTCGCCGGGTCGTATCGTTGGCTTGCGCATGATTCCGATGGCGCGTGATTTGCGTTTCGCCTGGGAGGAAATGCCGCAGCAGCTGCTCGATGAACAGGCACAAAAGATGCAGGATAGTTTGCATAATGCGCTGATCGGCTGGGCACAACAAATGGGTGAGGGCAGCGATTATACAGACAACTTACCGCGCCAATGTTTGCATCCGGTCGGCCATTGGTACGAGGTGCCAAATTTGCTGCGTAATGGGGTGCTGCATGGTTTATTGCAAGAACGGCCGTCTTTGCAAACATTGTTGGTACATAATGTCGATACATTGGGTGCGAATGTTGATCCAGCTATCTTGGGAGCACATCTCGATTCTGGTGCCGCGTTGACAACCGAGGTGATCACGCGGCGTATTGAGGATCGTGGGGGTGGTTTGGCACGCCTAAATGGGAAGCTGCAACTGATCGAGGGTATGGCTTTACCGCGTGAAGAAATCGAGTTTAAGCTTTCTTACTACAATTCCTCGACAACGTGGGTGGATATCGACAAGTTGTTGGCTGTTTTTGGTTTGGTGCGGGCAGATTTAGCCGATCAAGAGAAGGTGATAACGGCCGTACGCACGCTCGCTGCGCGTATGCCGACTTATATCACGCTCAAAGATGTCAAAAAGCGCTGGGGGCATGGGCAGGAAGATATTTTCCCTGTTATGCAGTTTGAGAAGTTGTGGGGCGATATGACTGCGCTGCCGGAACTTGACTGTCGCTACGTGGTTGTGCCGCGTTTCCGTGGACAGCAGCTCAAAGAGGTTGATCAGTTAGATGGGTGGCTGCGCGATGGTTCGGCCGTTTATTTGGAATCGATTTGCCAATGGGATTAATTATCGGAATTCGCCGTAAACCAGGCAGCTATCTCGACAAGAGAAAGGTGTTTGTTGCCTATGGAAAGCGTAAAGTATTCTAATTCTGCGTTAGACGTTTGTAGGGAACGGCCGTTTATACTAAACTAAATGAATTTCAAAACTGCCACGAGTTGCACGAATTTTACGAATCAGCAGTTTTTTTTTGTGTAATTCGTGGCGAAAACCTGGATTTACTGAGACTGCACTATGCTAGAAATCATCCAACAAGCGATTAAACCCCATGACAAATACCAAATTGAAATCAAACTCGACTATGAACTGGTTGAGGATCAAGATACCCATTACCGTGTATCCACTTATATTTTTATCCCGCAAAATCTAGGCATAAATCGCGACAGTTACCCAAAACATTATTTTTATCGTGACGCACAAAGTTATATTCGTCTGAAAACGCCAGTGATTAGCCTGGGAGATTTAAGCGAAGGGCCACATATGCCGCTGGCGAACATTGGTCGTCTAATCCAAATTGAAAACTGGACTCAAGATACGGCCGTAAATGAACAGGTTATCCATAATTGCAAGTTGTTAAGTGCCATGCTCAAGAGCACCTTGCGTGAACACTTTAATCTGATTTATAAATGGATTGCAGAGGCGGATTCAGAATCACAAATCGAGATAATGGTTAGTAGTTTAGTCGAAGAATTTTTAACCCGTAATGTGCAAATTGCCACAGGTTTCCGTGACTACTTCCCTGCTTTCAATTTGCCGAATGTAGACCCAGCTGTTTTTTCCGCTTATTCATTGATGGATGAATCGATTAGCTTAATGATTGAGGAAAACGGGATTGAGATGTTTCAGATCGTTTCAACTTATTTTAGCGATCCACTGAAAACTGAATACTTAAAGCGCTTAACGAATCAAATTGAACGCGAGACAGAATATCGGCGCGCACGTGGATTTGCTGTGCTTAAAGTTGGTGATGAAAATGAAAAATTTATTTTCCGAACCTCGGTGTTGAAGAAATATGCGGCTTCGGTTTTGTATCTGTCAACGGCCGTTACACGGGAAGGACGCGGACGTGAACAAGTGCTCTTCGCTACGGCGGCTGGCATCGCGATGATCTTTGCCACCATTGTCGCCTTTTACTTCCAACGAAGTTACGGCAATTTTACCTTTCCTGTTTTTGCGGCGCTCGTTGTGGGCTACATGTTCAAAGATCGCATCAAAGAGTTGGTGCGAGATCTGCTATCCTCACATTTGTTAGGCGGATTGCCAGATCGGCGCATTGTTATCAAAACCTTAGATGGTAATCACAAACTAGGTGTCTTGCGTGAGAAAGTTGTTTTTGTGCGTGAGAAAGATGTGCCGCGACCGGTTATGCAAGCACGCAATAAAGATATGTTCAACGATCTAGACAATGATGGTCAGGGCGAAGACATCATCTGTTACACCAAAGATATTATTTTACATGCCAGTGCCTTCAATAAAGCCTTTGCCGGACAACCAAAAGTTACCGGTTTGAATGACATCTTGCGCTATGATATTCGCGCCTACTTGAATAAAATGGCTGATCCGTACCAACAGCGGCTTAGTTTGATCGACGGCCGTTTAAAAACCATCACCTGTCACAAAGTCTACAACCTCAACTTCATTTCGCGTTACCGTGCCATCCAACCCACAAAAGAAAAATACCACACACGTACACGCCTCGTCTTAACCCGAAAAGGCATCAAACGCATTGAAGAAATCGCGACGTAAAAATCATTTACCACAGAGGTCACAGAGAATTTGAGGAAAACCACTAAATCTCTGTGACCTCTGTGGTTTAAAATAAGAACCACTCACATTTATGAGTATGCCAAACTTTCGCGCACGCTGATACGTGAAGCTCCACGGGCGGGTAAAGCCGAAGCGATGATTGCCAATATCGTGATGATGATGAGCCAAATAATCGCTCCAGACGGTGTGAATTGGTAAACCAACTGCTGATTGAGCGCCAGCGATAATCCTTGGGTTGTGAAGAAATAGGCCACTGGGATGCTGAGTGGCAGCGCAATTAGCCAGCTAATCAAGCCCAATAACATGCCCTCGCCCACAAACAAACGGATCACTTGCCAGGATGAAGCGCCAATCGCACGCATTACACCAATCTCCCGACGACGTTCCAATACACTGAGTGAAAGAATACCGCTGAGACCCACACCACCGACCAATGCAATCACAACTGCCATGACTCCCAACAGATTCAAGATAATTGCAAAACCTTCGCCCGCATTGGCCGTGATTTCGGCGATGGTGTTGGCACCAAATGTGCTGGAGGGTAAAACGCTAATGCCACGGGTTTCGAGCGCTTGTTCTAGATTTTTGGCTACGGCCGTTTGCACATCTGCTGCCGTATCATTTGTTTGTGCCCATACTGTATTCACCAAACCATAGTAGCGCCATTCTTGCTGCACAGTTTCGAGTGGTAAATAGAGTGACGTGTTGGTAGCCGGGTCGAAGAGGATGCCCACGATTTCTGCGTTGAGTGTACGGCCGTTATTGTTCTCGATTGTGATCTCATCCCCTAACTGCCACCCTTTGTTATCGCTGACCGCTTTGCTCACCACCACAGCCTGTGTATCACCAGGACGCAGCCAACGTCCAGCTTCGATTTCAGGTTTGTACAGGTCGGTTGTTGGCGGTTGGGCGAATACGGTCACACGGGCGTCGCTGACATCGCTCTCTGCCTGGCTTATGGGGCGTGCGCTGGCTGGTAAGACCAACCAGGATTCGATAGTTGTTGTGTCTGCGACTGATCCCGCGATAGCTTCAAGTTCTTGGCTGCGCGCTGTTTCCTGTAAAGCGAATGTCACCTGGTAGTTGTGGATTTTGGCTAATTTATTGCCGAAAGTGTAATTGGTCGCGTCATTGACACCGATAACCATCATGAAAATCATACCGGCCACAATTAAGGCAACTTCGATGATGATAACGCGGCTGCGATTGCGGAAGGTGTTGCCGATGGTTAACAAAATGGTGTAGGGAATATTGCTGGCTTTGGCGACGGCACGGTCGACGAAGCCGATCGCGCCGGTCAAGCCATAAGAACTAATCGCTTCACGCACAGTGATTTTCATGCCACTGCGCAGCGGAATGAGCGCGGCAATCAGCGGTGCGGCTAAACAAATCACAATTTGCACTAGTATCGCATTGAAATCAACGCCGAAGGTCAGATTCTCCATGTTCAAGAATTGGCCGAATAACGCTTGCAAACCATTGGCGGCGACTGCGCCAATCGGAATGGAGATGGTGACGGCGAGAATGCCGTAGCTGATGACCAGAACCAGATAGCTCCAGATGACCTGCAAAGAATCGGCACCAATTGCTTTCATCACACCGATTTGCCCAACTTGCTGCGAGACAATCGCGCTGATGCTGTTGTAGACCAGAAAGATGCCCAAAATAACGACGATGAAACCGAGTAAGCCTAGTAGGAGGAATAAAGCGTTGAGGATGGCTTGTGCGGCCGGGACTTCGGGTGGTGTGATGCGATCTTGGAATGGGAAGGAGACGCCTACGGAATCCACACCGATGTCTTCGAAGTAATCTTGAATGTGCTGGTCTAGCGCTTCAGCGCGTGCCTGGTCGAATTCGACATCGCGCAGCTGTACGAGATTATAGGTTTCACGACCAGTGACTTTGCTGAAGGTACGGCCGTCAACATAAAAGGTTTCACCGAAAGAAGGGGCAGGACCAACTAGATCCATTGTCGCGACCACCGGTAAGGTGCGCACGGTGTCACCAAAGCGTAGTTCCACCGTGTCACCCTCGACCACACCACTTACCCCCACAGAGATTTGTCCGATGCCCGCCGTGTTGCGTCCTGGCCATGCGCCGCTGACCAGGCGGTCTAGGGCCATTTTTTGCGTGGTGTAATCGTCACGGCCGTTTAGTAAACCGGTCTGCCATTCTTCATCACCCACCACACGCCATTCGATACCCGTCGTTTGTAAACCCTCGACCTCAGCGACGCCGTCGAAGCGTTCGATTCTTTCTAATTGATCTTTGGTCAGGGGCGGATTGACGCTTAATTTGATATGTGGTGGTTGCGCGGCTAATGAGCCTTCAACCACGGAATCGGCGATTAAATTGCGCCCGCCAATCACCAGACCAATGCCGATTGCACCCAAAGCGATCACCAACACGACTTGCAATGTACGTGTTTTGTCTTGCCATAAATCGAACCAAACTTTACCGAATAGTGTGAACATAGTTGTGTGCCTGTCTTATTT